>NZ_NZQP01000019.1:0-96221 GCF_002695945.1 Marinimicrobium sp.
TCGTCGAGGTATACCTGTCGGGGACCCGCCGTGAATCCGTCCCTGGAGGCTTCTCGTCGGCTCCCTGCCTCCGAGAGTCCCCGACAGGTATACCTCGCCGAGACCCTCAGTGCCAATAGGCGTTTTGTGTTGCGAGCGTGACGGGGTGGAGGGTAGGCCGGTTGGAGACTCTCTGAGGCATGGATGCCGATGAGAAGCCTCCAGGGGCCGCTCTTTGGCTCCTGCCACCGCGGCATTCGTGCATCCATGCACATCATGGATTCACGGCGGGTCTCCAACCGGCCTACCCTCCACCCTCCCCAAAACTCTATGCGAAGCTACAAAACCGTACTCAAAATCAATACAACAATCAGGCCAACCACCCCGAGGATGGTTTCCAGAACCGTCCAGGAAGCCAGAGTCTGGCGCTCGGTCAGCCCCATAAACTGCTTCACCAGCCAGAACCCCGAATCGTTGACGTGGGACAGCACCGTGGCGCCGCAGGCAATGGCAATGACGATGCAGGCCGTTACGCCGTCAGAGTAACCACCGGCGCTGACCAGGGGCGCCACCAGCCCGGCGCTGGTGACCATGGCCACGGTGGCGGAGCCCTGGGAGACGCGGATGACGGTCGCGACCAGGAAGGCGAACAGGACGACCGGGAGGTTTGAGGCGGTCATGGCCTCGACCAGTGCATCGCCCACGCCGGCGGCGATGAGGACTTTGCCGAATACGCCGCCGGCGCCTGTCAGCAGGATGATCATGCCCACCGGCTCCATGGAGCGGGTCGCCACTCGTTGGATTTCGTCTCGGCTGAAGCCCAGGCGGGTGCCCAGGAAGTAGAAGGAGAGCAGGGCGGCGACCAGCAGGGCGGTGAAGGGGTGGCCGACAAAGGCCATAATCTGGGCCGCATCGTGGCTTTCGCCGAGCCAGGTTTTGGTGGCGGTGTTGAGCAGGATCATCGCCAGGGGCACCAGGATAATGCTCAATACCAGGGTGAAGCCTGGCTGTGGGCGATCGTTCTGGTGGTGGCTGTCCATCTGGACCTGAGCGGTGTCTGGTAACTCGGCGTGGATGCGGTTGCCGATAAAGCGCCCGAAGACGATGCCGCCGAGAATCGCGGCGGGAATGCCCGCCAGCAGGCCCACCAGAATGACCCAGCCGAGGTCAGCGCCCAGCAGCGAGGCGACCGCCACGGGGCCGGGGGTCGGGGGGATGAACGAGTGGGCCACGGCAATACCCGCCACCAGTGGCATGCCGTAAAACAGCAAGGATTTGCCCGTGCGCTTGGCCAGGCTGTAGACCAGTGGAATAAAGAGGATCAGCGCCACCTCGAAAAAGACCGGAATGGCGACAATCAGGCCGAGGGTCATCAGGGCCCAAGGGGCTTTGTCTTCGCCGGCTTTGCGGGTGAGGGTGTTGGCAATCTGCTGGGCGCCGCCGGAAACCTGCAGGATTTCCCCGATCATGGTGCCCAGCCCGATCACGATGGCGATATAGCCCAGGGTGCCGCCCATGCCCTGCTGGATGACGTCCGCCACTTCGGGCAGGGGCACGCCGCCGGCGATGGCAACCCCCATGCTCACCAGCAGGAGGGCGACAAAGGCCTGCAGACGCAGGGCCATGATCAGAAACAGTAGAACACCGATGCTGACAACGGTGACCGAGAGCAAGTAGGTGGCTGACATGTTGTTATTATCTCCTGTCGTTTGTGGGCGCCGTTTTAGTCGGAGCGGGCCTTGAGGGATTCTATGTAATCAATGGCCTGGTCCAGCACGCCGGGTACCGGTGGGTGAATGTTCAGGGGGGTGACATCGGGCTCTTTCTGCAGGTCCGGGCGCTCCAGGGCCTCGAACTGGCTGTCCAGCAGCTCCGGGGGCATGAAATGCCCCTGACGGGCGCTGATCCGGTCGGCGATAGTGTCCGCATCGCCGTCCAGAAACAGGAAGTGGGTATCGAGACCGCAGTGCCGGAAGGGTTCACGATGGCTGCGCTTCAGGCCGGAGAAGGCAAGGACAAAGGTGGCATCGCTGTCGGCATGCTCTTTCAGGTAGTCGCACATCCGGGCAATCCACGGCGCGCGCATTTCATCGGTCAGGGGTTTGCCCGCCGCCATGTGCGCTTTGGCCGCGTCACTGTGAAAGTCGTCCGCATCCAGGTAGGTAAAGCCGAAGTGTTCCGACAGCGCTGAGGCCATCGTGGATTTGCCCGCCCCGGAGACGCCCATCATGATCAGCAGAGTTGCCAAGGTGTGTCACCCTCATTCCCAAAAAATACGGATTATAACGCGGGAGGAGGTTAGCGCACTTATTATGTTAGCGCAAACATTTGGGCTGTGATAATCTGCCGGTTTTTGGAAGAGGGAGTTGGACAGTGAGCACCCGGGCGAGAAAAAAGCACTCCCAGGCCGTCACCCTGGCGGATGTGGCGCAATACGCCGGCGTCAGCGGTATCACTGTATCGAGGGTCATTAACCATCCTAATAAAGTGTCGCAGGCAACGCGGCAGGCCGTGCAGGAGGCAATCGATATGCTGGGTTACATTCCCAATCAATCCGCCAGTTCTCTGGCATCAGCGCGCTCACGCGTGATCGGCGTGGCGATTCCGTCGCTGTCGAATATTGTATTCACCGATGTATTGCGCGGCATCTACGATGTCGCGGGCACCTCGGGCTACAAAGTGCTGATGGTGGACACCCACTACTCGGCGCTGGAGGAGGAGCGCATGGTACGCACCCTGCTCAGTCAGTCGCCCGAGGCCATGATTCTCACCGGTGGTGAGCAGACCCAGGCCTGTGAGCGCCTGCTGCTGAAGGCCAAGATCCCGGTGGTCCAGATCATGGACCTGCTGGATGAGCCAATGGATATGAACGTCGGGGTATCGCACTTTGAGGCCGGTGCCGCCGTGGCGGAGCAACTGCTGTCGGCGGGGTACGGTCAGTTGGGCTTTATCGGTGCCCGTATGGACAAGCGGGTTCGGGAGCGTCTGGCGGGCTTCAAGTCGGTGCTGGAAAGCCGGGGGCGGTTCTGGCGGAACTTCGTCCAGGTGACCGATCGGCCCTCATCCATCGAGTTGGGGGGCGAGCTGTTTCGGGCGCTCATGGGGCAAGCCGGCGGCGTAGTGGACGCGGTGTTCTGCTGCAACGACGACCTGGCCCTGGGGGCGTTATTCGAAAGTCAGCGTATGGGCCTGGATGTGCCGGGTGATATTGGCCTGTGCGGCTTCAACGACTTCGAAGTGTCGGCATTTACCAACCCGTCATTGAGCAGCGTGGCCGTGCCCCGATACCAGATGGGGGTGACGGCGGCGGAGATGATCATTACCGCCTTGAACGGCGGTGAGGTCGGGCAGAAGAGGCGCGACCTCGGTTTTGAAGTCGCGCTCCGACAGTCTACCGATCATCTCTAAGAGCGCATCAGGCGCTTTTGCGCAGACCGGTTGACGAGTTCTGGACGATGCTCAGGTATTTCAGCCAGGCCTGTTCCACGGGATTCTTCGGGGCGGCCTGTTTGGCGATGACCTTGAGCAGGTGGCGGTCCTCATCAGTGGGGTCGGTCACCTCGCCTCGGCACAGGGCGTGGATCAGCGCGCCGTGTTTGCGGATCAGGCGGGCCTGGATGCCGGATAACTGGCTGGAGTGGTCAAAACCGGCGGGAAAGTGCTCCCGGTCCTGAAAGGGCTGCTTGAGGTAGTGCTCGCGCGGCAACATGGTTGCTCTCCTTTACCGTAACGTGGGTGGAATTGACACCTCGATCACGTTATACGATGTTTCTGGCAGAAATATGTCAGCGCGGAGTGAATTTTTCAGCAGCCACCTGAGGCCGGATTCCCAGGCACAAAAAAACCGGCACGAGGCCGGTTTTTTCTGGCGCCGCGGTCAGGCCGTGGCGCGGGTCACAGTCGGGTCAGGCTCAGGAAGCCATCGCCTTGATGTGGCCGTTCAGGCGGCTCTTATGACGAGCGGCCTTGTTCTTGTGCATCAGGCCCTTGTCAGCCATGCGGTCGATGACCGGAACAGCGGCGGTGTAAGCGGTTTTGGCCGCTTCCTGGTCGCCGGATTCGATGGCCTTGACCACGTTCTTGATGTAGGTGCGCGTCATGGAGCGCAGGCTGGCGTTGTGCTTGCGAGCCTTTTCGTTCTGGCGAGCGCGCTTCTTGGATTGAGGTGTATTTGCCACCGTGGAGCTCCTGTTACGTATTCAGACTGAAATTCGGTCGTCCGGCAGCCATTCGCACAAGCCGGAATCAAGGACGCGACATTATGCCCATTTGGAGCCGTATGTCAACTGTCCCGGTGCCAATGGCGCGTATCCTTGCGGTAGGGCAGGCGCACATGCAGGGCGGCCTTGGCCACAATATGCGCGCTCACCGGCGCGGTGATAAACAAAAACAGCGCAATCAGCAGCTCGTGCAGGCTCAGGCCGTCGCCGCGAGTGCTGAAAAACACCATGGAGGCGACGATCATGCTGCCCACGCCCAGCGTCGTGGCCTTGGTGGGGCCGTGCAGGCGCATGAAAAAGTCCGGCAGGCGCGCCAGCCCAAAGGAGCCGATCAGCGCAAAGGAGGCGCCAACCAACAACAGAATGGACACCAGCCATTCGATCCAGCTTGTCTCGCTCATGGTCTTGCTCCTATTCAATGATGTCGCCGCGCAACAGGTACTTGGACAGGGCAACGGTGCCCACAAAGGCCATGACGGCAATCAGTAGCGCCGCCTCGAAATACAGCATGGACTCCTTCGAGAGCCCAAACAGCACCAGCAGAGCGATGGAATTGATATACATGGTGTCCAGCGCGAGGATCCGGTCCGGCAGCGACGGGCCCACCGCCAGGCGCCACAGGTTCAGCACCAGGGCCAGGCTCATCATCACCAGGCTGATCTGGATTACGATGTCGAGCATTCGAAAATCTCCTTAAGCGGCGCTTCATAACGCTGTTTGATGGTCGCCACAGCTTCGGCCGGATCATTCACGTGCAGCGTGTGGATGATCAACCGCTTGCCATCGGCACTCAAATCGGCGGACACGGTACCCGGAGTCAGGGAGATGGTGCTTGCCAGAATGGTGATTGCGAAGTCCTGTTCCAGGTCCAGCTCCAGAGTCATGAAGGCCGGCTTGAGGGACTTGGGTGAACCCAGGATCAGGCGCGCTACGGTCCAGTTGGCGATCACAATATCCCAGAGCACCACCACCACAAACTTGAACGCCACACCCGGGCGGCTCAAGGTCATTTCCTGGGGCCAGAAGGACTGGGTGACAAAGGGGATGAACCAGGCGAGCAGGCCCCCCAGAACCAGATGGCCGCCGCTCACGTCATTGGCCAGAAGAAACCACAGAAACAGCATGAACAGGCTGAGTACCGGGTGCGGTAAAAGCCGCCGGCGCCGTCGTCGGGTATTGGTCAGGGTGCTCATGGGTTCCCCCCTACAGTGGTGTGGCGCAGCACGCTGTCAATGTACTGGCCCGGGTTCAATAGCTGCTCGGCCATGGCGTCGGTGTAGGCGATGATCGGCTCGCCCCACAGTGCCAGTGCCGGTGTCGTTGCCAGCAGGCCGAGCGCGGCGGCCAGCGGCAGCAGCGAGGCTTTCTGGGTGTTGGCCACCACCTCCGTGGTGCGCCAGAAAAAAGTACTGCCACTGCGACTCAGGGCGGTAATGGAGGCAAGCCCGCCCAGCAGCACCAGCCCCCAAAGCCAAATGGCGGCGTAGCCGGTACCGGCCGATTGCAACAGCAGTACCTTGCCGACAAAGCCACTCAACGGCGGCATGCCGGCCACACTCAGGGCGGCCACAAAAAACATCAGTCCCAGGGTCGTGCTTTGGGGCAGGGTGGGGCCGGTACGGATGGCGTCGCTGCCGTCCTGACGCTGGCGGCGGATCAGGTCGACAATCAGATACAGTGCGCCGCACACCCAGGTGGAGTGGGCCAGATAGTAAAAGGTCGCACTCAGGGCTTCAGCGGTGTTCAGGGCCAGGCCGGCGAGCAGGGTACCCACCGAGATGATCACCAGGTAGGACACCTGCATACGCAGATTGCGGGCGGCCAGTACACCGATAACCCCCAGTGCCAGGGTGACCAGAGCCAGTGGCCACAGCCAGGGCTGAATCAGGTTGGCCAGTTCGCCGGCGTGATCGCCAAAGATCAATGTGTAGACCCGGGCGATGGAATAGACCCCGATTTTGGTCATGATGGCGAACATGGCCGCGACCGGAGCGCTGGCCGCGCTATAGGCCCGGGGCAGCCAGAAGTACAGCGGCACCATTGCGGCTTTTAGACCAAACACCACCATAAACAGCAGGCCGGCCGCCGCCACAATCGGCGCGTCCTGGGCGGGCAGGTTGGCCACCTTGGCGGCCATGTCCGCCATGTTCAGGGTGCCGGTAATGCCGTACAGGGTGGCCACGGCAATCAGAAACAGGCTGGAACCCGCCAGGTTCAACACCACATAGTGCAGCCCGGCCCTTGCCCGCTCCGGGCCTCCGCCCTGCACCAGCAGCGCGTATGAGGCGAGCAGCAATACCTCAAAACAGACAAACAGGTTGAACAGGTCGCCGGTGAGAAAGGCGCCGTTGACCCCGAGCAGCAACAGGTGCAGCAGGCCGTTCAGGTTGTAGGCCGGGTGGTCCATGGTGCTCGCCGCGTACCAGATGGCAAAGAACGCCAGCACACTGGTCACCAGCACCATGAAGGCACTGAGCCGATCCAGAACCAGAACGATGCCAAACGGCGGCGCCCAGTCCCCCATGGCATAGACCTGAATGACACCACTGCTGGCGGTGTAGAACAGCAGCAGGGAAACGATGACCAACAGACCGGCGCTGATCAGGCTGACCGTGCGGGTCAGCACAAAGCCCTTGCCGGCCAGTAACAGCAGGATCACCCCGGTGATCAGTGGCAACAGCACCGGCAGTGCAATCAGGTGACTCATGCCCGGTCCTCCTGCGCCGCATCGCTCGGCGTACCGTCGACATGGTCATTGCCAAGCTCGGCCCGTGCCCGCAGGGCGAGCACCAGGACAAAGGCGGTCATGGCAAAGCTGATCACGATGGCGGTCAGTACCAGGGCCTGAGGCAGTGGGTCGGCGTAGTGATCGCTGGTGCCGATCACCGGCGGCGCGCCAGCGGTCAGGCGGCCCATGACGAAAATGAACAGGTTGACCGCATAGGTGAACAGAGTCAGCCCGACAATGACCGGAAAAGTCCGGCCGCGCAGCATCAGGTACACGCCGCAGGCGGTCATCACCGCGATCATGATTGAAATCAACAGCTCCATTAAATCTTCTCCCCTTGTTCATTGGTGGCCGGGGCTTCGTGGGTGGTCTGCGCCAGCTTGCCCAGGTGCGCCAGAATCAGCATGGTGGCACCCACGACCGTGACATAGACGCCGACATCGAAGGCCATGGCGGAGGCGAGCTCAAAGTCGCCCACAAATGGCCAGTGCACATGCGTGAAGGTCGAGGTCAGGAAGGGGTAGCCGAACAACCAGCTTGCCAGCCCGGTGAGCGTGGCAATCAACACGCCGGTGGCGGCCACTTTCCGGTAATTCCAGCGCAGGCGCTGCTGCATCCACTCGGTACCGGTGGAAATATATTGAAGGATCAGCGCCACACTGGTGACCAACCCGGCAATGAACCCGCCGCCGGGCATATTGTGACCGCGCAGGAAAATGTACAGGGACACCATGATGGCGAGCGGAAGCAGGATGCGGGTCATCACCGACAGAATCGGCGGATGCGGCTCGCGGGCCCAGCGACGACCGTCGCCATCGGCCTGGGGCAGTGGCAGTTTCAGGCCGTGCAGCATCGCGTAGATACCAACGGCCGCCAGGGCTAGCACGGTGATCTCCCCGAGGGTATCGAAACCGCGGAAATCCACCAGAATCACGTTGACTACGTTGGTGCCACCGCCACCGCTAACGCTGTTTTCCAGGAAGTAGTTGGAAATGGGGGTGAACGGCCGGGTCAGCACCGCCCAGCACAGGGCGCCAATGCCCGCCCCGGCGCTGCCGGCAATGGCAATATCCCGAACCACGCGTCTGGGTGGTGACTCGTTGGGTGTCATCTGGGGCAGGAAGTAGAGCGCGAGCATCAGCAGAACGATGGTGACCACTTCAACCGACAGCTGGGTCAGCGCCAGGTCCGGGGCGGAAAACCGGATGAAGGTCAGCGATACGATCAGGCCCACCACGCTCAGCATCAGCAGGGCCGCAAACCGGTTGTGATGAATCAGCACCGTGCCGAACGCCGCGATCACCAGCAAGGCGGTGGCGACCAGGCTTACAGGGTCCATCGGGGTCAGCGAAGCGGAACCGGTCCACTCGGCCAGAGACCAGAGCCCCGCGGCGCCCACGACCAGGGCTGAACCGAAGAACAGCGCCAGATAGCGCTGGAGCGAGCCGTTCTCAAGCCGGTCGGTAACCCACTGGGCGGCCAGGACGCTGCGTTGTACCCGATGCTCGAACACCAGCTTCTCGTCCTTGCGGAACTTGCGCTCGTAAAACGCAAACAGCCCTTTGCGCTGGGTGTAGAGGAGAATACCGCCGGCCAGGGCGATGGCGCTCATCAACAACGGCAGGTTGAACCCGTGCCAGAGCGCAATGTGGTACTCCGGCATCTCGTGCCCGAGAACCGCCGTGGCAGCCGCGTGGATAAAGGGCTCAATGGTGTAGTGGGGCAAAATACCCACCACCAGACAGAGCACCACCAGAATCTCCACCGGCACTTTCATGTAGCGGGGCGGCTCGTGGGGCGGATACTTGGGCAGATCCTGAGGCTCGCCATTGAAAAAGACATCGTGAATAAAGCGCCATGAGTAGGCCACTGAAAACAGCGCCCCTAGGGTGGCCAGCATCGGCATGATCCACCAGAACTGACCGAGATACTCCAGGTGCAGGCTCTCGGCAAAGAACATCTCCTTGCTCAGGAAGCCGTTCAGGAGCGGTACGCCGGCCATGGCGGCGGACGCGACCATGGCCAGTAGCGCGGTATGCGGCATGTACTTCCACAGGCCGTTGATCTTGCGCATATCCCGGGTGCCGGTCTCGTGGTCGATGATCCCGGCCGCCATGAACAGCGACGCCTTGAAGGTGGCGTGGTTGATGATGTGAAACACCGCCGCCGCTGCCGCCAGCTCGGTGCTGAAACCGAACAGCAGGGTAATCAGGCCCAGGTGGCTGATGGTGGAGTAGGCCAGCAGGCCTTTCAGGTCGTGTTTGAACAGGGCCGTATAGGCAGCGTACACCAGCGTGGCAAGGCCCACGAAGCTGACGATAAAGAACCACAGCTCGGTGCCCGCCAGTGCCGGGTACATCCGGGCAAGCAGAAACACCCCAGCCTTGACCATGGTGGCCGAGTGCAGATAAGCCGACACGGGGGTGGGGGCGGACATGGCGTGAGGCAGCCAGAAATGGAACGGGAACTGGGCGGACTTGGTAAAGGCGCCCAGCAGCACCAGAATCAGGGTGATTGGGTAGAGCGCGTGGGCGCGGATCTGATCCCCGGCGGCGAGAATCTCGGTCAGATTAAAGCTGCCGACAATATGTCCCAGCAGCAGTGCGCCCGCGAGCAGGCAGAGGCCGCCCGCCCCGGTAATCGCCAGCGCCATCCGCGCCCCTTTACGGGCCTCGGACTGGTGGGACCAATAGCCGATCAGAAGGAACGAGCTCAGGCTGGTGAGCTCCCAGAACACCAACATCAGAAGGATGTTGTCCGACAGCACAATGCCGAGCATCGCCAGCATGAATATCTGCAGCAGGGCGTAGAGCTTGCCCAGAGAGTCCCGTGAAGACAGGTAGTAACGGGCGTACAGCATGACCAGCAGGCCGATCCCGGTGATCAGCAAGGCGAACATCAGCCCCAGGCCGTCCAGGCGGAGGCTCAGATCCAGCCCCAACCCGGGCAGCCACGCCTGATGGAAACGAAAGGTCTCGCCGGCCAGCACCGCTGGCGTCAGGTAAAGCAGCAGCCCCAGGGAGATCAAAGGCGCTAACGCCGCCGACCAGGCGCACAGGTTGCGCCCGAAGCGCTCCGTGGCGAGGGGGACCAGCGCGCCCAGGAGCGGCAGGAATACAATCAAAAACAGTGTCATAAGGTCTCTCACACCTTGTGGGTATTATTCATCTCCGCCCGGACAAGTATAACCGGGGATACCTTGAGATTCGTTGTGGGTAACAACAGACGGGGTTACAGCGACGCGGGTGGGTCGGTAAAGAAGGGGTGGCGTTTTAAAGTGAAGCCTTGGGGCTCATGGTGGTGCGGCATCGCGGTCATTCCCGTGTCTTAGGTCGTTGTGGACGTCGTACCAGAAACCGGCAAATGCTTTTATACACTGTAAAGGGGGCCGAGTACCAGTATTGCAGAAGCCTCTTAACCTATGTTAACCCTCGGTGGATGACCCGCAAACGGTCCGACGTATCGGAGCGTTTGCGGGTCATCCACCGATCACTGACCCGCAAACGCCAGATAACCCCGATGCAACTCTTCCACCCGCTTCTCTAAATCGACCAGACTCCCGGTGTTATCCAACAAGTCATCCGCCCGCTTTAGCCGCTCGGCTCGCGACATCTGACTGGCCATGATCCGCTGGATCTGCTCCGGGTCCGCACCGTCCCGGGCACTGGCCCGTGCGAGCTGGAGGGACTCCGGCACATCCACCACCAGAATCCGGTCGACCAGCTTATCCTGCCCGGTCTCAAACAGCAGGGGAGACACCAGTAGGGCGTAGGGACCTCGCGCCGCGGCCAGCCGCGAACGCAACTCCCGGTTGATCAGAGGGTGCAGCAAGGCTTCAAGCCAGGTTTTCGCGTCGGGATCGGTAAAGATGATGGCGCGCAGGGTCGGGCGGTCCAGGGTGCCGTCAGGCGTCAAAATATCCGGGCCAAAGTGTTCGGCAATGGCCTTCAGGGCGGGCTGGCCGGGTTCGACCACCACCCGCGCCATATCGTCCGCATCCACGGCCTCAATGCCTGTCGCCTGGAAGGCCCGCATGACGGAAGACTTGCCGCTGCCGATGCCTCCGGTAACGCCGATAACCCGCTCCGCCATGATTCAGGGAGCCGCGAACTGAAGGTACTGTTGGAGCAGGCTGTCGCCCCAGATAAAGGCAATCCAGCCCGCAATGGCCAGGTAGGGGCCGAAGGGAATGGGAATGTTCTTGTCCCGGCCCAGAATCAGCATCATGCCGATACCGATCACCGCGCCCACCAGGGACGACAGCAGCACCACCAGGGGCAGCATCTGCCAGCCCAGCCAGGCGCCCAGCGCGCCGAGCAGTTTGAAATCGCCGTAGCCCATGCCTTCCTTGCCGGTCAGCAGCTTGAACAGCCAGTAAATCGACCAGAGCGACAGGTAGCCCGCCACCGCGCCCCAGAGGGCGTCCTCCAGTGGCACAAAGCCCCCCAGATGATTGACGATCAGCCCGAGCCAGAGCAGCGGCAGCGTGATGGCATCGGGTAGCAGTTGGGTATCGATGTCGATCATCGTGAGCGCAATCAGCGACCAGGTGAACACCAGTGCCGCCAGGCCGACGCCGGTCACGCCAAACTGGTGAATCACAAACAGGCTCGACAGGCCCGTCACCAGCTCGATGATCGGATAGCGGGCGGAAATCCGGCCTTTACAGGCCGAGCATTTGCCCCGCAGCACCAGATAGCTGATCACCGGCACGTTCTCCCAGGGCTTGATCCCGTGCCCGCAGTGGGGGCAGGTGGAATTGGGGGTGATCAGGTTGAACGTTTTCTGCGGTTCCGGTGGTGACTGCTCCAGCAGCTCGCAGCACTGCGACCGCCACTCCGACTGGAGCATTTTCGGCAGGCGATAGATCACCACATTGAGGAAGCTGCCAACCAGCAGACCTAAAACAGTGGCGCTGATGAGCGCCACTGAGGGGTATAACTCTAATACTTCGTGAATAGATGCCATGAATTAAACGACCTGACCGATTTGGAAGATCGGCATGTACATGGCAATCATAAGGCCACCGACCAGTACGCCAAGTACGGCCATAATCATGGGTTCAAGCAGTGATGTCAGGCTGTCCACCTGGTTGTCGACGGCTTCTTCATAATACACCGCGACTTTCTCGAGCATTTCGTCCAGAGCACCTGATTCCTCGCCGATAGAGGCCATTTGAATCAGTAAGGTTGGGAACATTTTCTGCGCTCGAATTGCTGTGTTTAACTGAATGCCTGTTGATACATCTTCGCGTATTTTAATAATGGCGTCCCGGTAAATTCGGTTGCCTGCTGCACCTGCCACCGATGTCAGTGCGTCGATAAGTGGAACGCCTGCAGCGAAAGTCGTGGAGAGTGTGCGTGCAAATCGTGCCATAATTGAAAGGTACAGAATATTCCCTACCACAGGTACTTTAAGAATATATCTGTCGATAGCATAGCCTACACTTTCAAATCTTTTCTTTGCTTCCTTGAATAAAAATACAAACGCAGCCGCTCCCAGTATAATTTTGAACCAGTGGTTTTGAGCCAACTCTGATAAGTTCAAAACAAAAAGAGTAAATGCAGGGAGGTCTGCACCAAAACTACTAAATGTCTCGGCGAACTGCGGAACCACTTTGACCAGCAGAATACCTGTAACGATGATGGCGACAACTATTACGGCTATCGGGTAAGTCAAAGCTTTTTTGATTTTGGCTTTCAACGCCTCCGTCTTTTCCTTATAAGTGGCGATGCGATCCAGCATGGTTTCAAGGGCGCCAGATTGCTCTCCAGCCTCGACAAGGTTGCAAAACAAGTCATCAAAATACTTTGGATGTTTGCGCAGGGCTTGAGCGAAACCTCCTCCGGCGGCTACATCCTCCCGAATTTCCATCACCAGCTTTCGAACATTAGGGTTGTCCAAACCATCCGCTACAATTTCGAACGATTGAACCAATGGCACCCCGGCCTTCATCATAGTGGCCATTTGTCGGGAAAAGACGGCAATATCGCTGGGCTGTATTCGCTTTCCTCCGCCACTGAATAAAGGCTTCGGTTTTTTCTTGACCTGATTTGCTCGAATACCCTGCTTCAGGAGCTGAGCTTTGACGATTGCCGGGCTTAAGCCTTCTACCTCTCCTTCTATTTTAGAACCCCTTTTGTCAACCCCCTTGTAAACGTATGTTGAAGAAGTCGACGTTCGGGGTTTGGGCTTGTTTTTTGATGTGGCTGGTTTAGCTTGGGCGGTGGTGGCCATAAGCGTTAATCCTTGGTGACTCGGTTGGCTTCTTCAAGGCTGGTCACCCCTTGCGCCGCTTTGCGCAGGGCTGAAATCCGCAGGTTATTAAAGCCCGCTTCGCGGGCCGCTTTGGCAATTTGCAGGGAGTTGCCTCCCTCCATTATAAGACTGGCAATGGTCGGCGTGATGCGAACCACTTCATAGACCCCGACACGACCTTTATAACCATTGGTGCACTGTGCGCAGCCCACCGGGTGGTAAAGTTCCAGTTCGCTGCGGGGAATCCCGATCTCGTCGAAACCCTCTTCACTCAGCACGGCATCCGGGATATCCGTTGCGGGCTTCTTGCAGCTTTTGCACAATCGACGGGCCAGGCGCTGAGCGATAATCAGGCTCACACTGGTGGCCACGTTAAAGGCCGGCACGCCCATATTGAGCAGGCGGGTCAGCGTTTCCGGGGCGCTGTTGGTGTGCAGGGTGGACAGCACCAGGTGGCCAGTCTGGGCCGCCTTGATGGCGATTTCCGCCGTCTCCAGGTCCCGGATTTCCCCCACCATCACCACGTCCGGGTCCTGACGCAGGAAGGAGCGCAGGGATTCGGCAAAAGTCAGCCCTACCCGGGTGTTGACCTGAACCTGGTTGATCCCCTCCAGGTTGATTTCCACCGGGTCTTCGGCGGTGGAGATGTTGCGTTCGCTGGTATTGAGAATATTCAGGCCAGTGTAGAGGGATACCGTTTTCCCGGACCCCGTGGGACCTGTGACCAGAATCATACCCTGAGGCTGGGCCAAGGCATCCATATAGAGTTGCTTCTGGTAATCCTCGTAACCGAGCGCATCAATGCCCATTTTGGCGGAGCTGGGATCGAGAATCCGCAGCACGACCTTCTCCCCAAACAGGGTAGGCAAGGTATTCACCCGGAAGTCGATCGCCCGGCTCTTGGAAATCTTCATCTTGATCCGACCGTCCTGGGGTACCCGGCGTTCGGAAATATCCATCTGGGACATTACCTTCAGGCGTGCCGCCAGGCGGGTCGCCAGGTTGATTGGAGGCTTGGCCACCTCCTGCAGGATGCCGTCTGTGCGAAAACGCACTCGATACGCTTTTTCATAGGGTTCAAAATGGATATCCGAGGCGCCACCCTTGATGGCGTCCAACAGAATCTTGTTGATAAAGCGGACAATCGGAGCCTCATCCTCTTCTTTGCCCCCGTCATCCTTCGGGGCCTCGGGTTCTCCGCCCTCGGTTTCCAGGCTATCCAGAGCGTCGTCGTCCAGTCCGCCCAAGGTGTCACTAATCGACTCTTCTTGAGCGTTGATGTAACGGTCAATAGCGGACGCCAGCTTGTCAGCCTCAACCAGAATCGGGTCTGTGTTCAGGCCGGTATTGAACTTAATTTCGTCCAGCGCATGAAGGTTGGTTGGGTCGGCCACTGCCAGAAACAGCCGATTGCCCCGCTTCATCAAGGGCAGGGTATGGTGCTTCTGGATCAGTTTCTGGTCCACAAGCTTCGCGGGTATTGATATAGCTGAGAGACTATCGAGGTCAAATACCGGGGTGCCGAATTCGTCGGCGGCGACCCGGGCGATAGTGGAAGCATCGAGAATCTGATGAGTGACCACATGCTGCACAAAGGGCACGCGATCGCGTGCCGCCTGGGCCTGAGCCTGGCTCGCCAGTTCGGAATCCAGCAGGCCATCGTGGACCAACCGGCGTGCCAGGCCGCTGAGAGCGGGTGCAGAGGTATTCATAAATGCCTGATTTCCAAGAGCTTTTATTCTGTTCGCTGACCATGTGCCACGGCGGATGAAAGCCGACCTGTGGCGTGAAAGTCAAAGCAGAGTCTTAACTGTATACGATAAGTCCATGGGATATCTACAATTCTAGCGCAGGAATCGTTCTTGGTGCTTTTAAGCCCAATTCCCCGTCCCTCTATAAACTGTGATGCGGTTCACAATATTGAAAATTGAGGGGTGGCTATGCCTGATTCTTTGGCTGGAAAAGACGTCGTCCGGTTGGTGAGGGTGACAAAAAATGTCATTGGCAGGCAGGGTGCGTCCAAGGTTGTCGCATAAATCATTATTATGAAGGGGGTCGGGTTGATTATGGAGTGACCATGGCTCAGGTGGTGGGTTTGGGCGGTTTTGGCACAGCTTATGCAGTCTCTCCTCTGTCTGTAACTATATCCACCAACGGAGTCTCAAACCATGAAACAGATGCAAAAAGGTTTTACTTTGATTGAACTGATGATCGTTGTAGCGATTATCGGTATTTTGGCTGCGGTAGCTCTGCCTGCTTACCAAGACTACACGATTCGAGCCAAAGTTTCTGAGGGGTTAACGTTGTCCTCCGCGTTGAAGACTGCTATTTCAGAAACTTTCCAAAGTCGTGGTCCGGGAACTATGCTTTGTAACGATGCGGCGACTTGTGCCGCTCTTGGCGCCTCTCCGATGACCGCTGCACAGTTGGCACAAAACCAGAATGTTACTTCCATCGAAAGTGATGCTACAGGGATCATTACAATTACCTATGATCCTTCTGTGGTTCCTGCTGGGGCCGAAACTATCTTGATCTCTCCACAAGATAGTGCTGGCGCAGCTCTAGATCTGCAGGCAGCCGGTGCTGGAACGCAAATTACTTGGGATTGCTCTGGTGGTACGGTAGAGGCGAAGTATCGTCCCGCCAACTGCCGTTAATTCAAGCGTTACACGGCTCGTTTCCAGCAAGACCTTCGTTTCGGCGGAGGTTTTGCTTTAAAATATGAAGCTGTTAACGTTAATTGACTTAAAATTATTAAAATCTTGCTATTCCTATTTTATTGAATGATGGCTGTCAGAGCCTTGTTGGTGTCCAACACCAATGCTGGGTGGTTGCTTAGCTGTTCCTTTGCCCCCTTATCTCTACGCTTTTTCATTATCGTTTATAGTCTCGCATACTGGGTACACGCTATGCTCCCGGAAACGGATGATCTTCGGGTGTGATGCAGGATTCTCTCGTGTGAAATCTTTCCCGATGCCAGTAGCTGTTTGCTTGGTGTGATAGGCTGCGGGTCAGATCAAACCTAGTCTGGCGTCGTGGAACCTCATCCCGTTAGCTGGCAGGCTGCCTTCTTAGACTGAAGTGGTCGCATGCCCGAATAACACAGGGCACTCCGATATTGACGGGAGCTTGGCGGAACATATTACCAATGCCCATCGCTTTCGCGAGCTTTATTTAGCGGCCAACCCAGACTCCTAGGACGATGTTCCTGAAATCGATTTTGATGAACGTGCTGTGATTGCCGTATTGGCTGGCCGACAGTCAAATGGTGGTTATTCGGTATATGTCAGTGAAGTCGACGCACGGGACGGCGGTCTTGATGTGGGCTATACGCTGGTGTCTCCGTCCTCGGATTGCGCGGTTACCACCCAAATGACGTATCCTTACTGCTTTGTGTCTCTGCCGAAAGTCCAGGATCAGGTTCATCTTTCCGGCCAAAGCGTATCGGCCTGCGGGCTGGAATTGGAATAGAACGCCAATACGGTACCGTTGCGATTATCGATCGATAAGAACGGAATTGTTGGCGTGCAATACTCTTGTCGATACCGGTTCAGCGGCGCTATATTGCAACCTACACGTCGAGATGCTCGGCACTAAGTTGTTTTCGACGCCAGATCCTTTGGGTTTTTGTGATCTGGCTCTCAAAGCGAAGGCGTGTCAGGTTGGCACAGGGATTTTCAGGGACACCGTAGCTGCTTCATCCAAGTTTCGCTCTTGCGTAATCTTCCTGCTTTAAATCCCCTGCCTTCAATCTTTAAGTGCCGGTAGCCAATACGAACATGGCGATCTTGTTGAGGGCGGTACATTTGAAAGTTCTGATTGTGGTTTTAGTCGGTATTGTGTTTTTTACGTTTGTTGCAAGTGGAGTTGCTATGACATCGCTAATCAGGGGAGAGAAAACCGAGATCGTTGTATTTTCGCCTATGGCAGGGCGCCTTTTGTTTGAAGGTCGGCCTGTTTCGGGGGCTGAACTGAAACTATGGGTTAAATGGAAGGATAAAAAAGGTGAAACCTATCATTATAAGACCGATGAAGACGGTATTTTTTTCATTCCCCAGTTAAACGATACGTATAGGGATAGCCCGCTTGCTCAGCTCGTAATCACCCAGGAGATAACCGTGGAATATCGCGGTGAGAGCTATTTAATATGGACGTTGAGTAAAAGCAAAGGGGAACTGAACGTCGAATTCGGGGGAGAGCCTAAAAATCTGGTCTGCGAGCTAACTGAAGATCTTCGTCCTATTCGTACCGATGATGCACTTTTGGGGGCCCGCTGTACTTGGGAGGTTTGATTTAAAAGGAGTTTTTATGAGTACATTGAGTCCAACGGTTGCGGCGGAACTAGCGACTGATATCTACCGGGTACAAACAGACAATCAGGTGCCTATCTTTCTGTCCCATCCCGCTTTTTCCAGAACGAAGTCTAAACCCTCAACCGCTTTTCGGCACCTAAAAGCCGAGCTGGGTGGCCGGCTGATCCTGAACCGAAAGAATGGTTTTGGAATATGCTCAATGGGCGGAGATTATCATGAGGGCGAAGTGTTTCTGGTGTTCAGAGGTACTACGTCGGCCAATGATCGAGCCGACTTTCTGACCGATGCGAGAATTGGCATCACCAACAACGAAGCTGGTTTACCTGTTCACTGTGGGTTCCATCATTGTTTTGCCAGTATGCTGCCTGCACTCAAAGCGTTTTTCGCCTCCTTGGGAGGCAATATCAAAGTGGTCCACTGTGTGGGCCATAGTCTGGGAGGCGCGGTGGCCTCTCTGGCAGCGGATTGGGTTGCCAGACACCTCAAGTATGCGACGCGGCTCTATACGTTCGGGGCGCCACGGGTTGGTACTGACTGGTTTGTGAAAAGTACCACCTCCGCTGTTCAGGGGGTGAATATGCATCGGATTTATCACAAGACGGATCCGGTGGCCATGGTGCCTTTATATCCGTTTATGCATGCCCCTTATAACTTACCAGGTCACTATATACACTCTCATGAGCCTCTGTTGTCAGGCGACGCTCATCGAATGGATCGCTATGTGAAGTCTGTGAAGGGGAAGTCCTGGGAGTCGATCAAGGGAAACCCCGAGCCACCTTATACGCTTGAGAGTGCTATTGAGTCCTGGTTGGAGTCTAAAACGCCGGTAAACAGTTCATCACCAACATTCTGGAGGTGGGTCGACTCGGCGCTGATCTATGTCATCAAGAAGGTCGCCATGGCGATGTTGGTGACGTTTCAGGGGGGCGTTTATCGGGTTTTTCACGGTGGCGGACAAGATGGCTTACCTGTTGGCGAAGGGCATCAAGATGGCGGAGCATGTCGGTTACTGGGTGGAACGCCTGATGCGAAAGATCATGCAGGCGTTGGGGATGCGCGCCCCAGAGAGCAGGGAATCGCTGACCGAGGGGTTGATTCGCCACGTACTGCGACGGTTGATGGCTCAGTCAAATAAAGATGCTCGAAACGCGATTCAGAAGTCAGATGGTTGATGCAAAGGGGGTAACGCTTCAGCGCGGCATTAGCCAATATCTTCTTTCCGCGTGAGGAAATCCACAATGATCTGGTGGCGACTCTCAACGAGCAATGTTTCAATGATGTGAAAGTCGATATTCAGGTAATCGTGCACAATGCGATTTCTAAGTCCAACGATCGCGTTCCAGCTTGTCAGATCGTTTTTGGAAATAACCTTTGCCTCCGATAAGGCCCGGAACGCATCATAGGCGGATACGGGAACTTGATGCCCCTTGGTTTTCAGGAGGTGTTTGGCCTTGCCTATCGCATTTTCCGTAAGCACCTGGATGGCATGCAGCACTCCATTCTGTTCCAGCTCTGTCAAAGTCTCTCCTGAACGGATACGCTGAACGGCCTGGTTTAGTAGGCGTCCTTGCCGCTCTGCGAGACGGGCGGTTTCCTGTAAATACAGATCAAGCTGCATAGACATCGTTCCAGTAGTGTTCTTCCAGATCGCGCCAGGTTCGGCTTAAAAAATGAAACCAGGGGAGCCGGGTTATCAGGGGGCGCCCCTCTTCGGCAACCGCCGCTCTCATGGCCAGTCCCGCCGTCGGTAGCTCCACCAGATCAATGGCTTCTGCAGGGACGGACAGCCAGTTGGCGAGATCCAGTCGTAATGTTTCCGTTTCGGTAAGTGTGTTCCAGGTATCGTTCAGGGCTTTGGGCCACTGGATGGCAAAATCCCAGTCGCTGTCGGGGTGGGCGTCTCCTCTGGCCCGGCTGCCTATAAGCGCACAAATCTCAAGCTCTGGGAAACGGTTGGCTAGGTGGGCGCTCAAGCGATCAAGGTCTTTGTTTGTCATAGCCGTTGCGGGTCTGGTTCATGAGGTTATGGTTTGATTCTACGGGGCGGAGTGGCGGGCGGCAAGTTGGGTGGGTGTTGTGGGGTTACGGCGGGTGCGCTTTGCTTACCCGCCCTACGCAGAGTTTGAGTGCCACCCATCGAAGGGTTGGGGTTCAGATTGGGCGGATGATGCGGGCGGGGTTACCAGCGGCGAAGTGGTCGGCGGGGATGTCTTTGGTGACCACGGCGCCGGCGCCGATGACGCAGCGGTTGCCGATGGTGACGCCGGGGCAGATGATGGCGCCGCCGCCGATCCAGACGTCTTCACCGATGGTGATCGGTCTGCCGGCTTCCAGCCCGGAGGCGCGCTCTTGGGCATTCATTGGGTGGGTGGCGGTGTACACCTGGGCGGCGGGGCCGAACAGGGTGCGGGCGCCGATGTGCACCTCCGCCACGTCGAGTACCACGCAGTTGAAGTTGAAAAACACCTTTTCGCCCAGGTGGATGTTGTCGCCGTAGTCGCAATAGAAGGGCGGTTGCATCCAGACGGTGTCGCCGCCGTCGGGAATCAGTTCGCGCAGTAGCTGGCGACGCTTTTTCACTTCGTTATCCCGGCTGGCATTGAGGCTTTCGAACAGCAGGCGCGCCCGGCGACGGGCGGCGCAGAGTTCGGCATCCATGGGGTCGTACAGCGCCCCCGACAACATTTTCTCCCGCTCGGTTTGGTGATCGCTCACAGCATCAGGCGCCTCGGGCAATGAAGAAGGGGTTCAGTACCGACTCTTCCTGGTTGTAGCGCAGCGGCTCGCCGCTCTCGGCGACGTTCAACTGCCCGCCGGCGCCCAGCAGTACCGCGTGGGCGGCGCCGGTGTCCCACTCGCTGGTGGGACCCAGGCGAGGGTAGAGGTCGGCTTCGCCCTCGGCAATCAGGCAGATTTTCAGGGAGCTGCCCATGCTTTTGATTTCCGGGGCGTCGAAGTCGTCCAGGAAGGCCTTGAACGCGTCGCTCTGGTGTGAGCGGCTACCCACGATGCGCCAGCCGGTGTTGTTCGCGGGTGCCTTGCTGACGGTGATCGGGGTGTCCTGTCCATTAACGGATTTCCAGGCGCCTTGCGTCGCGGTGCCCCCGTGGTAGGTGCAGCCCAGCGCCGGCGCGTCCACCACGCCCCAGGTGGGTTCGCCGTGCTCGATCAGGGCGATGTTGACGGTGAATTCGTCGTTTTTCTTCACGAACTCCTTGGTGCCGTCCAGGGGGTCCACCAACCAGTAGCGGTCCCAGGTTTTGCGTTCGTCCCAGGGGGCGTTTTCACTCTCCTCGGACAGGATGGGCAGGTCCGGTGTCAGGCGCTGTAGGGCGTCGACGATGACACGGTGGGCGGCTAGATCGGCTTCGGTGAGGGGGCTGTCGTCGTTCTTCTGATAGACCTCGAAGTCCTTCTGGTAGACGGTCATGATGGCGTCGCCGGCGGCTTGGGCGGCCTGAATGATGTCGGAATAGGGGATGGTTGGCATCTTTGGGTAAAGCTCCTTGAGAGGGTGGGTGCCGAACGTGTTTTGGGGGAGTATACCGAAAAGTAGGGTGGGGGCCGAATAGGGGTGGTTTTTGGGGGTGGGGTCACGTTGGTTTACGGCGGATGCGGGCTTCGCCCTTATCCGCCCTACGCGATCCGCCGTGGTTTGCGTAGGGCGGATAAGCGAAGCGCATCCGCCGTAACCCCAGCCCGACATTGTGGGTGATGTTTGCTAGAATGGCGGATTGATTTGGCCGGGCATTGTGACCTCTTTTTATGAATGAATATCAGCGACAGGCTTATCTGGACGCCCTGGGCATGGAACAGTACGTTCCGCGCTGGCTGATGCCGCATGCGCCGATGCCCACGGCCTGCGAGCTGCCTGTGGTCGAGCCGCAGCCAGCCGCGCCTGCGGTGGCTCGGGAACCTGCGAACGAGCGGGCGTCCGCTGAGGCACCGCGGCCGGTGGCGGATTTCCTGAACGATATGCGCGAACCGGCCAAGCCGACGCGTCGGGAAGCGCCTCCGGAACCGGAGAAAGTCGCCGCTGCGGAGCCGCCCGCCGAGCGAATCGAGCCCTTTACCCTCAGCATCTGGCGTTCGCCCTTGCCAATACTGGTGGTCGATGCCCGCCAGCCCCGCGCGGCCATGCCCACGGACCGTCTGCTGCGCAACCTGCTGCAGGCGCTGGCGCCCCACGATACGCAGCGGGTCAGCGAAGAGGTACTGCCCTGGCCGCTGGTCAACCACAAGGCGGTGCGTCTGACCAGCGAGGACGCGCGGGCCGAGCTGGGCACCTGGCTGGAAACCGAGTTGGCCAACCGGCCGGTGCGCCACCTGTTGCTGATGGGGGAGTCGGCCGCGCGCTTCCTGTTGCCGGAAGATAGGCAGTACGATGAAGCCCTCTGGCAGTCGCTGTCCCTGCCGCCGTTCGACATGCCCACGCTGGTCGCACCCAGTCTGTTGGAGATACTGCGCAACCCGGATCTGAAACGGCCGCTCTGGACGGCATTGCAGCCCTGGTTGCCAATGGACGTGACCGCGAGCTGACCGCTTTGACCACCATGACGTCGACTCCCCACCCTTCGCTCTCCATCGTGACTACTGCCACCGGTCTTGAGCTGACTTTCCGACCCTTGGCGTCCGCCGATATCGAGGCGGTCATGGCACTTGAGAAGCAGGTTCAGAGCCATCCCTGGCGACGGTCCAGTTATGACGACTGCCTGACCGGTCGTCATCACTGCTGGCTCGCCGAGCATCAGGGGCAGTTGGTGGGGTTTGTGGTGGTGGCCTGGGCCGCGGGCGATGCCGAGCTGCTCAATATTGCGGTCGCACCGAATCGACAGCGCCAGGGCGTGGGGCAGGCGCTACTGGAGCTGATGCTGGCGCAGGTCAAGCCGTTCGCCAGCATGGTGTTTCTTGAAGTGCGGGTGTCCAATCACTCGGCAATCGCGTTCTATGAGCGGGAGCAGTTTTTCGAGCTGGGGCAACGGCCGAATTATTACCCTACCGCCCGGGGGCGGGAGGATGCGTTGATTCTGGCGCGGCAGCTGTAGGGTGGCATAAGGCCGAAGGCCGTCATCCACCGTTCCCCGATGCCTGGGCGTCTCAGGTATACTGTCCCGCTTTAAATCCGCCTGCCGCCGTGGGGTTTATGTCACGACCGCTTACTGCAACGCTCACCGAAGGTTCCGTGGCCGGCCAGCTGCGGACCCTGGCCATTCCCATGGTCTGGGGGTTGCTGGCCACCATGTCGTTCAATGTGGTGGATACCTTCTACGTGGCGCAGTTGGGCAACCAGCCCCTGGCGGCGATGAGCTTTACTTTCCCGATTGTGATGATCATTACCAGCCTGGGCATCGGTCTGGGGGCGGGGTCTTCGTCGGCCATCTCCCGTGCCATCGGTGAAGGGGACGCCAGCTATGCCCGGCGCCTGGCCACCGACGCGATCAGTCTGACCTTTCTGGTATCGGCCAGCATGTGCCTGCTCGGCTGGCTGTTGATGGACCCGCTGTTCAGCCTTCTGGGCGCCACGCCCGATCTCTTGCCCCTGATTCGCGACTACATGTCCATCTGGTTTATCAGCGCGCCGTTTCTGATGGTGCCCATGGTCTGCCTGTCGGCCCTGCGTGCCCTGGGCATGAGCCACATCCAGGGTTACCTGATGAGCGCGGCGGCGCTGTTCAATGCCGCGCTGGACCCGCTGCTGATTTTCGGACTGTGGGGCTTTCCCGCATTGGAGCTCCAGGGTGCCGCCTTGGCGACGCTCGTCACTCGCATACTGACCTTTCTGGTGGCCTTTTACATTCTCGCCGTGCGGGTTCGGCTGCTGACCTACCCCTGGGTGGCCTGGCAGGCGCTGATGCGCTCCTGGAAAACCATTGTGCATGTCGGTGTTCCCGCCATGGCCACCAATGTGATTGTCCCGTTGGCGAGTGCGGTGGTGACGGTCATGGTCGCCCGCTACGGGACCGATGCGGTGGCCGGGCTGGGAGTGGCCATGCGCATCGAGCCGTTGATGTTGATCGTGTTTTACGCGCTGTCCGGTGTTATCGGTCCGTTCTTCGGGCAGAATTTCGGGGCCGGTCAACACCACCGTCTGAATGAGGCGGTAAAGGTACTCTCGTTATTCTGCCTCGGGTTTGGGCTCTTGATCGCGGTCTTTCTGTGGCTGTTTGGCGGGTTGTTGGCAAGCCTGTTCAGCGAGCATGCTGAGGTCTTGCGGGTGGCTGCTTTCTACCTGGCCGTGGTGCCCTTCAGTTACGGGGCCTACGGTATCGTGATGTCGGTGAATGCCGCTTTTAACGGCTTGGGTCGCCCTCTGCCGGCGATGGCATTGTCCGCGGGACGGGTGGTCTACGTGTTCCTGCCCCTGGCCTTTCTCGGCCAGTGGATCTGGGGACTGGAAGGCATCTTTATGGCCACGGCGCTGGCGAACTGCCTGGTCGGGCTCTGGGCCTGGGAGTGGCTGCGTCGTTACGTCCAGCAGGTTCGGGCTGAAGGTGGGCGTCGTGCGCTGGTCTCGGTGGAGGCGGGCCATGACCCCCACTGAACGCAGCCCGGAGCAGTATCTTCAGTGGGCGCGCTGGCTTCTGATTGCCGTATTGCTGGTGCCCATCGGTCAAGATGTTCTGTCCGGGACGGCGCTGACGGTGGATGGCTGGCTGGGTCTGTGGTGCTTTGCACTGGCGGTCCAGCTCGTCGCTTACTCGCCGTGGCCCCGCGCCGAACATCGGCGGCTCAGCCTCCATCTTCTATGCGATATTGTGCTCTGGAACGGGGTGGTCTGGTTGACCGGGGGCGCCACCAACCCCTTTGCCGCGCTGTTGTTGATTCCCCTGGTGCTGGCGTTTTTATTGCTGCCCTGGCGGTGGGCGGCTCTGCTGTTGATCGCGAGTATTGCGGGGCAGTTGGTGCAACTGGTGGCGGTGTCCGATACGCACCTCGGTCACGACGGCATGGGCGGACACTTTCAGGCCATGGTGGCCGGTTTTGTGATTGCGGCCCTGCTGCTGGCTTTGACCTTACTCTATTTGCGCCGGCAACTGCACCTGCGGGATCTGGATCTGCAGCGGCTGCGGGAAACCCAGTTACGCGATGAACAACTCCTGGCGGTGGGAACCGCCGCCGCCCAGTTGACCCACGAAATGGCGACACCGGTTCAGTCGATCGGTTTGCTGTTGGATGAAATGGAACTCACTCTGGCGCCCGCGGACCGTCAGGAGACGGATGCCGAACGCCAGTTGATCCGCCGGCAGTTGGAGCGTATTCAGGGATTATTGGCTGACTGGCGGCTGATTGCCGAGGATGTCCGCGCGCGGCGTCTGCAAGCGTTGCCACTGGATCAACTGCTGCAGTCGGTACGCCAATTGCTGAGTATCACCCGCCCCGGCGAGCCTGTGGCGTGGGGAGAGATGAAAGGGGTGGCAGGCTCTGGTGTGCGCGCCGATCGCACGCTGATGCCGGCCATCCTGAGCCTGCTCAACAATGCCCTGGATGCGGGCGGTTCGGTGCGGGTGAGTGGTTACTGCTCTGAGGGACTGTGGCGGCTCGACATTGATAACACCGGCCGGCCTCTGACACCGGAGCAGCGGGCGCGTCTGGGGGCCGAATGTCTGCCCAGCGATGACGGGTTTGGCGTGGGCGCGCTGGTCAGCTACGCCACGCTGGAGCGGTTTGGCGGGCGGGTGTACTGGTCCGGTGACGATCGCAGCACTCGAGCCCGGCTGGAATTGCCCATTCAGGAGTGTTCTGACGGTGACTAGGCTGCTACTGATTGACGATGATGCGCTGTTTCGCGACCTGATGACTCGCCGCCTGGGGCGCGAGGGCTTTGAGGTGAGCGCCTGCGCCGATGCGGAGGACGCGCTCGCCTGTGATCCCGAGCCCCTGGATGCGATTCTGCTCGATCTGATGTTGGGCGAGCGGTCCGGGCTGGACCTGATTGCGGAACTCAAACAGCGCTTTCAGCCCCGTGAATTGGTGGTGCTCACCGGTTACGCCAGCATCGCCACCACTGTGGAAGCGATGAAGCGCGGTGCCACCAACTACCTGGCCAAGCCGGTGGACCTGGCCCAGCTCCTCAAGGTGCTGAGAGGCACCGACGTGGCACAAACCGAGCCGCTTTCAGGCCGTCACGTCACCCCCGCCGAGCTGGAATGGGAGCATCTGCAACGGGTACTGCTGGAGCACGATGGCAACATTTCCTCCACCGCCCGGGCCCTGGGCATGCACCGGCGCACTCTGCAGCGCAAGTTGAAAAAGCACTCTCCGTTCTGAGTAGGCACCGTAGTCAGGTCCGAAATGAGCGCTTATTATGTACTCGGGCGTTTTTGAAGTTCCGGAGGTTTAAAAATAATATTTTTAAGGCATTCAAAGTACCGCTCAAAGGAAAAATATAAACAATCTCATTGCTTTTGTTTAAAAATTACGGTATTTTGGTACCATGAATACCGTTAGAGGTTCAAAATTAAACACGCTGTTGAGTACGCAGCCGAAAGGCACCGTGCTGTTATCTGCCTGGTTGACCGAACAGGGCTATAGCCCGGAGCTGCAAAAGCAGTACCGCAAAAGCCAGTGGTTTAACTCCATAGGCACCGGGGCATTGGCGCGCTGTGGAGATCAAGTGGATTACCTGGGCGGAGTTTACGCCCTGCAATCTCAGCTTAAACTGTCTGTTCACCCGGCAGGGAAGACGGCGCTCGCCATGCAGGGGAAATCGCAGTACCTCGAACTTCTGACTAAAAAAGCACTTCTCTTTGGCGGGCCAAACGAAAGTCTGCCTCTTTGGTTTAGAAAGCATGATTGGGGGGTGAGCGTTGACTGCAAATGGAGTGCATTTATGCCGCCGGAGCTAGGGCTGGTGGACCATGAGCACAAGAGTTTCACGGTCAAAATATCATCTCCGGCCCGAGCTGTGATGGAATGCCTATATATGGCACCTAAATCACAACCGCTTGTTGAAGTCTATGAGCTGATGGAAGGGCTTAATAATTTGCGCCCGGCGAGCGTTCAAAAATTGCTGGAAGGTTGCAATTCGATCAAGGTGAAACGCCTGTTCCTCTATATGGCTGAAAAGGCTGGTCATGACTGGTTGAGCTATCTCGACTTGAACAAAATGGACTTGGGGTCGGGTAAACGCGCAATTGTGCCTGATGGTGTTTATATTCCAAAGTACCAAATTACTGTGCCAAGGGAGTTGGCAGCATATATATGAATCAAACTTATAGAAAACAGGTTGGATTATTACTGAGCGTGCTTCCAGAGGTGGCTAAAGAGACGTGCTTTGCCATGCATGGAGGTACAGCGATAAACCTGTTTGTGCGTGATATGCCGAGGCTGTCGGTTGATATTGACTTGACCTATGTGGAAATCAGCCCTCGCGAGCATGCGCTTGCCTCGATCAATAAAGCGCTTATGCGTATCAAGGGTAGAATAGAGAGGCTTCTCCCCAGGGTGAGGGTTCATCACAGCTCTGATGCGTGCAAGCTACAACTTGATGAAGGCGGGATGCTCATCAAAATAGAGGTCAACATGGTTGGCCGGGGGCTGCTGGGTGCACCGGAAGAACGACCATTATGCAATGCGGCACAAGAGACATTTGATGCTTTTTGTGTAATGAGCCTGGTGCCGCGACCTCAGCTTTACGGTGGGAAGTTATGCGCTGCACTCGACCGCCAGCATCCCAGGGATCTTTTTGATATCAAGTTGTTGTTGGAAAATGAAGGGCTTAACGACGAAATTAGACCAGGCCTGGTGTATGGGTTGGTCTGTTCTAACCGTCCCACTCATGAAATGCTTGATCCTAACCTGCTGGATCAGCGTGCAACGTTTGAAAACCAGTTCGAGGGAATGAGCGCGCTAGCATTCACCTATGAAAATTATGAGCAGGTCAGACAAGGCCTAATTAAGAGGGTCAGGGAGGCGCTCGGTGAGAAAGACAGGATTTTCTTAAGTAGTTTTAATCGGTTGGAACCTGAGTGGTCAATTTATAACTTTCAAGATTTTCCATCAGTGAAATGGAAGCTTTTCAATCTGGAGCGATTTAAGCAAACCAGGCCAGGCGCGTATGCAAAACAACTGCGTCTTTTGGAAAAGATATTGGATCGTTGATTTCGAGCGACCCTGATCTCAGATAGAATGGCGGGCTCTCTCATCCCTTGAAAAGGGATGCTGGGTACAAATTTAGGTACAAATTAGGATTTAAAGTGGTATGGCTGATAGCAATTTTTTGAATGAAATCAACAAGCGAAGGACTTTTGCTATCATTTCCCACCCGGACGCCGGTAAAACCACCATCACTGAAAAGCTGTTGCTGTTCGGAAGTGCGATTCAGCAGGCCGGCTCCGTGAAAGGTAAGCGAGGGCCCCATGCCAAGTCGGACTGGATGACCATGGAGCAGGAGCGCGGCATTTCCGTGACCTCCTCGGTGATGCAGTTCCCCTACAAGGAGCGCATCGTCAACCTGCTCGATACCCCGGGGCACGAAGACTTCTCGGAAGACACCTACCGCACCCTCACCGCCGTGGACTCGGTGCTGATGGTGCTGGACGGGGCCAAGGGTGTGGAAGACCGGACCATCAAACTGATGGATGTCTGCCGGTTGCGCGATACCCCGATTCTGTCTTTCGTGAACAAGCTGGACCGGGAAGCCCGGGACCCGGTTGACCTGCTGGATGAAATCGAGTCGGTTCTGAACATCACCGCCGCTCCGGTCAACTGGCCGCTGGGTATGGGGGTTGATTTCAAGGGCGTTTATAACCTGTACACGGACACTATTCACGTGTACGAGAAAGGTCAGGGACACACCATTCCCGCTGACACTCAGATTCAGGGGCTGGACAGCGCCGAAGCCAGTGAGCTGCTGGGTGATGATGCCGAGGATATTCGCGAGCAGATCGAGTTTGTGCGCGGCGCGACCTCGCCCTTTGATGTCGAGGAGTACCTGGCCGGGCGTATGACGCCGGTGTTTTTCGGTACCGCCCTGGGCAACTTTGGTGTTCGCGAAATGCTGGATCACTTTGTGGACTGGGCGCCCAAGCCCATGCCACGCATGACCCATTATCGGGAAGTACAGCCCAACGAAGAAAAACTGTCGGGCTTTGTGTTCAAGATTCAGGCGAACATGGACCCGAAACACCGGGACCGTATTGCGTTTATGCGCATCTGCTCGGGCACCTACCGCCAGGGCATGAAGATGCGTCATGTGCGCCTGGGTAAGGATGTGAAGATTGCCGATGCGGTGACCTTCATGGCTGGCGACCGCAGTGCGGTGGATGAGGCCATTGCCGGTGATATCATCGGGCTTCACAACCACGGTACGATTCAGATTGGCGATACCTTCACGGAGGGTGAACCGCTGAAGTTTACCGGCATCCCGCACTTTGCCCCGGAACTGTTCCGCCGCATCCGCCTGAAAGATCCGCTCAAAACCAAGCAGTTGCAGAAAGGTCTGCAGCAGTTGGCGGAAGAGGGGTCTACCCAGGTGTTTTTCCCGCTGAATAACAACGATATCGTGGTCGGTGCGGTTGGGGTGTTGCAGTTCGAGGTGGTGGCTTACCGGTTGAAAGACGAGTACAAGGTCGAGGCCATCTACGAGCCGGTCAATGTGGCCACCGCGCGTTGGGCGGAGTGTGAGGATCCGAAAAAGCTTGAGGAGTTCAAGCGCAAGTGTGCGGACAACCTCGCCCTGGATGGGGGGGGTTACCTCACCTATCTGGCGCCAACCCGGGTCAACCTGTCCCTGACCGAGGAGCGCTACCCCGAGGTAAACCTGCGGGCGACACGGGAGCACTGATCAACGGGTCATGTTCTGAATACGAAAACGGCGCCTGTAGGCGCCGTTTTCGTATCGGTGCGAAGGTCTCGCTCTGTTACTCCGGGACCACGAAGGTAAAGGGTACCGAGAACTCGTACACGTCTCCGCGAATGACCTCGGGCACGTCCGGGAAGGGTGCTGCTTCCCGGATGGCCCGCTCGGCCTCCCGGTTGAGCAGGGAGTGTTCCGACTCTTCCAGCATATTCATGCTCTGGATGGCGCCCGCCCGATCGATCACCACTGCCACGCGAATCTCCCCTTCCTGTCCGCGCTGAAGGGCGCGTCGAGGGTAGCTNGTGTTTTGCAGGATGCTGCGCATCAGGTTGGAGAAATACAGCTGTTGCGCCCGCAGAGACTCGGCGGTCAGTAGCGGCTCGTCATCCTCTTCCTCTTCTTCGGCGACTACCGCCGGTTCGGGTTCAGGTTCAGGTTCGGGCGCCGGTTCAGGCTGTGGCTCNGGTTCTGGCNCTGGTTCGGGCTCCGGTTCTGGCTCCAGGGACGCCTTCGGCATGTCCAGAGCAGTCACCAGCGGGGCGGTNGCAGCGACCGGTGGCGCGCTGGACTCCGGTTCGGGCGACGGTTCGGGTTCGGGTTCCGGTTCCGGCTGGTTCCACTGGGCCACGGTTTCTATCCGTGCGGCTGAAGGCTCGATGGCTTCAAAGCGCGAACGCAGGTCACCGGGGATCTCGCTCGGAGAGAGCAGGTTGTCCCGGAAGGTCGATGACAGGGGGACATTGCCCACCCAGGCGCGGGCCAGCAGGTTGAAGAAGGGCTCATCCTCAATCACGCCGAGCTCGACGCCATTCAAACCCACCGCAACACCGGTGCCGGGGTTGAGCTCAATGGTGACCACATCGTTCTGGCGCAAACGCCCCCGGAACAGATTGGAGAAGGCCACCATGTTGTCGGCCTGCGCTGTGAGGGCGCTGCCGCTGTTGTTGATGGAGACCCCTTCAATCCACATCCGGCTGAAACGCCGGGACGGGATGCCATTGTCGGCCGTAATACGCAGCTCCATGCGCTTGGCGCCGGGGCTGTTGAGCGCCGTGTCAGCGCTATCAGTTCTGGACTCAAGATAGAGCGCACCAATGAACATTTCATTGCCCAGTTCCTGATGAGACGCCAGGCCGTTCAGGCTTGACGCCGCCATTGCCGNGGGGGCGAGGTACAAGGCAAACGAGAGCAAGACAGACATTACTGAGGCTTTGAACATAAGCGAATCCCAATTCACATCATTATTATGTGCGTCCCGTAATTCCGCACTTCGTCGGGCATCAGCCNGCTATCATACAATAAAATGTTGATTNGATGGGCAGTGTGGGTCGGACGAATTTGGGCGAAAATGGGGCAGGTCTATTCCTTTGNGTCATAACCGTGCAGATTTCTCAACNCGGAGCAGNGCCGGTTGTCAGACGTCAATGGACAAGGCTATGATGCGGAGCAACCCCTGTGGGCGGTGGAGCCGGCCCGGGGGAATAATAAACAATATACTGACCGCTCCGGGGCAGAGAACTTGGCANCTATGGAAATAAAACCCCTCAACAAATTTCCCCGAGATACCGTTGAACGTTGGTTGCTCACNATTCCTTTTTACAAAACCGTCAAACAGCAGGACAACTGGCAGTTCGAAATTCTGCTGGATCGGGCCCATATCGCNTACTACGAACCCGGTGANCAGGTACTGCAGCGNGGNGAGCGGGACCAGTGGCTGTATTTTCTGCTGANAGGGCANNTGGACGTNTACCCNAANGAGCAGGTGGAAGGNCCNTCCATCAATCAGATTACNCCGGGCGAAGTGNTCGGCGACCTGGCCATGCTGATTGGNCATGANCGNACGGCGACCCTCATNGCCTCACCGGGNTGCCGGCAAGTGGTTGTANTGGCCTCGGACTTCAGNGAGTTTGCCAACCTGGAGTCCAANCGGCCGATCACNNTGGCCACCAANNTNGCCTANTACCGGAATACCGTGCACAGCCTGCGCTGGAAGCTNGAGGTGTACCGCGCCCAGAATCCGCAGCACAGCTTTGCTAATCGCCATCGACAGATCCGNTTGTACACTGGCCCCAAAGACACCCNCGAGGAGCTCTCGGCCCTNCACGCCCAGGCGCAATCGCTGGCGCGCCTGTTGCTGGAGTGGAATGGTGAATTTGGNGCAGCGCGTCGTTAGNTGGCCNGTAAATTTGCTATCATGAGGTTTNTTNCGCGCCCGGCGGCCAANGGCCGGGNCCGATTGTANTCTGTTCAGGGCCNCTATGANCTTTGACGATTTGAAACTTCGGCCGGGCTACCCGCTTCAAGTCCAGGTCGAAACCAGTACCGGGATGTCCGAGCGTTATCCGTGCCGCTTTGTGGGGGCCATGCCAGGGCGGGCGCTATTGCTGTCNGTGCCCCGTGTCAATGGTCGTTTTCTGCGCTTGCGTCCNGGGCAGAAGGTNGTGGCCCGGATGATGGTGGCGAACGGGGTCGGGGTTTTTACCTGCTCGGTGGAGAGCCAGGCCACGGATCCCTACCCACTGNTACANCTTGATTACCCCGAGGAAGTCGGCTTTAAAGGCATTCGACAATCCACCCGTGTGGAAATNGNNTTGCCGGTCGTNGTGCTCAATCAGAGNAGCCTCGAGGCCTCTGAAGTAGACGCTCGTGTGGTTGATATCAGCCTGTCGGGTGCGCGCCTGGAGTTGGATCGTATTCTGGGCGATATCGGAGATAAAGTATCCATTACCGCCCAGGTTGAAGTGGCCGGGCTCTATCGCGANCTGCGCCTCGAAGCGGTCATCCGCTCCCGGGTTGAGCGNAGTACCCAGGANCTCAAGCAGAACACCCCGGTAGTGTACGGGCTGGAATTCNTTGAGGCNGATGAAGATCGCCGCTTGCTGTTGGCCGCCTATGTGTATGCGAAAATTGCCCAGGATCAATTACCCACACCTTAGCGCCGGTCTGGCGTTGTGCCTGTGTCTGAGCGCGGCCGCTCCGGTCCAGTCGGTTGANCTGGAGCAGCTGTGGCTGCCCAAATCCTATCTACGACATCTTCCCCGNCTGTANGANGCTGCGCGCCTGGTGGAGGAATCCCCGGGNTGTGAAGAGCTGCTGGAGGGCACCAGTCATCTCGGNCGGAGCACACTCGAGCATCCCGTCTTCACCCTCAAGTGCCGCAATCCATCGGGCCAGACTTTCAGCCTGATGGTCGACGGCCCCAGCCTGATGAAAGTGGATGANACCCGNCCCGGTGGCCTNGTGTCCTTNGAGCAACTGCGGGAAGAGTATGAGCTGGCTCAGCAGCGTGANNGGGAGCGACAAGAGAAGGCCCGAGAGCTCGCCGCACTGGAAGCGCAAAAGCAACAGACCGAGCAGGAGCGCCAACAGTGGTTGCANTGGTGGGANGATGAGTTTGCCCGGCGNGAGACGTTCTGGAAGGANTGTGTCGNNGCNCTGGANCAGCGAGTGGGCGGAATGCAGGCACTGGAATGGCTGACTACCGAGCGNCCTGANCCCGAGTTGGGGCAGGAGCCAAACCTGGAAAGCCATCCGCCGCTCACCTATGTGATCGACTTCAATGCAGAGAGNTATTATGGCGAGGCGCTGTTTTATCGGGCGGCTTGTCGCCAGGACGACCAAGGGGAACTGGAGCTGGATATCANGGCGCGAAGGGACTAGATAAAAATGGTCAGACACAAAAAAGGGTCCCTGAGGACCCTTTTTTGTGGAACCGCCANNAGCGNTTAGGCGCTNGGGGTTGCCTTGGCNGGACGGCCGCGNCGGGCGCCNGCCTTTTTCGCCGCTGCTTTTTTAGCGGTGGTTTTTTTGGCCGCNGTTTTGCGGGTGCCGGTTTTCTTGGTGGCGGCCTTCTTGGCAGTGCTCTTACGCGCAGCGGTTTTCTTGGTNGCTGGCTTTTTGGTCGCCGCTTTTTTCTTGGCGGTGGTCTTTTTGGTGGCTGCCTTNGCTTTGGCNGCGGCCTTTTTGGCTTTTGCCTTGGCCTTGGCGGCNGCTTTCTTGGCCGCTACTTTCTGNCGTGCTGCCAGTTTCTTGGCGGCGGCGCGGGCGCGGGCGGCTTCTTTTTTGGCTTTCGCNTTGGCTTTGGCGGCCGCTTTCTTGGCNGCGGCTTTGGCGCGAGCGGCTTCTTTACGAGCGGCGGCCTGCTGAACCTTGGCCATGGCGGCTTCGGCNTTNGCTACGGCTTTGTCGTGCTCATTGGCCAGTTTGTTGGCGGCCTTGATTTCNGCCAGGGTCTGCTTGGCGGCTGCCAGATCAGCNTTGACCGTATCGTGAGCGGCCTTCGCCGTGTTCACTGCGGCCTTGGCGGCTTCTGCCTGCTTGGCNGCGGCGGGGGTTTTCTTCTTGCGCGCNGTGGCCAGNTTGGCNCGGGCTGACTTNACTTTGGTNGCCGCTTTGGTGGCTTCCTTGGTCAGTGCNGTTACGGTTTTCTGGGCATCGGTTTCCTGTTGAGTGCGGGCTTTGCTCAGTTGNGCTTTGACCTGAGCGAGCTCTTTTTCCAGTTGCGCAACAGCGTCAACGGACGNTTTTTTGCGTGCAGCCATGGTTTGCTTCCCTTATTGTTTTGGAAGAAAAAATGAAGGATGAATAAAAAAGCAAAATACAAACAGGTGATAAGTTAAAACTTTGTGGTGAAAATTCAAGTTTTTTATTGCGAAATCAGGAAAATAAACCGCTTTTTCGTAAAAAAAACCCGTTTTCGGGTTTTTNGAACAGNCGATTGAANTGTTNACCGGTTGGTTTTGAGTTTNNCGGAAAGCTNNCCNCTGATTCGTCAGTGNACTGCGGGCGTTATCCTTGAGTGCGNTTTCTGTATATAATCACAGGTATGATTCAAGGTCGGGACACGCTTTGTGCGTAAAATTATTCACTGTGATGCGGACTGCTTTTTTGCCGCAATCGAGATGCGGGACGATCCGAGTCTCCGTCATCGNCCGATTGCGGTGGGGGGCAGCTCGGATCGGCGCGGCGTNATCTCCACCTGTAATTATGAGGCGCGNCGNTACGGNGTTCGCTCNGCAATGGCNTCGGCTTACGCCAAGCGTTTGTGTCCGGACNTGNTGATTGTGCCGCATCGGATGGATGCCTATCGGGAAGCGTCCCTGCAAATGCGTCATGTGTTCTANGATTTTTCCGAACGAGTGGAACCTTTGTCGCTGGATGAGGCCTATCTGGATGTNACCGACAGNGAACACTGTCAGGGTAGCGCCACCCGGATTGCCGAGGCGATTCGCGAGCGGGTTCATGACGCGCTGGGTATCACCATNTCGGCNGGCGTTGCACCCAATAAATTTCTGGCCAAAGTGGCCAGNGATTGGCGCAANCCCGACGGNTTGTACGTGGTNCCNCCNANNCAGGTAGANGAGTTNGTNCGGGCNNTGCCCGTTGAGCGCGTNCCGGGNGTCGGCCGGGCCACGGCCCAGAAGCTGNCGCAGATGGGTGTGGCNACCTGTGGNGACCTGCAGGCTTTTGATGTGTTNGAGCTCAGTGAGCGCTTCGGGGCCTTCGGCGTNCGTCTGCACCACCTGTGCCACGGGCGTGANGAGCGGGCGGTGACGGTCAGNCGNCGTCGCAANTCCCTCAGTGTGGAGCACACCTTTGCCCAGGACCTGCCNGANCTCGAGCATTGCCTCGGGCAGTTGCCNGGGCTGCTGCAGTCNCTGGCCCTNNGGTTGCGCCGGGTNGATGGCGATTATCGGGTGGTCAAGCGGTTCGTGAAGCTGAAGTTNGAGGANTTCACCTCCACAACCCTTGAGNGGGCCGGTACCGATGTCAANCAGGNNGCNTACCGGGCGNTGTGNGAGGAAGCGTTTGTGCGCGGNGATCGNCCGGTCAGGCTGCTCGGCGTNGGNGTGCGGTTTGTGGATTTNCGGGAAGATCAGGCTTTTTACCAGCTTGATTTATTCTCTTAGCCGCATTTTTAGGGTGTTTTCACACCCATCAAGGTGTAAGAAGGACTGTTGGCGGGCGCTGGTATGGCCACAATGGCAAGAAAGCGATGGTCATACAGCAGTAAAAGCTGTTAGTATTCGGGTCTGTTTCTGAGGGGCTCTAGGGCGCCCAGTGATTTCAGACACCCAGTGATTTCAGATAAGAACGGGAGTAAGTGCGGTGAGAAGAAAGAAGAGCCGTAGCGGTGATGATAGTAACGATATCGATTTGACCCCCATGTTGGACGTGGTGTTCATTATGTTGATCTTCTTTATTGTGACGGCGTCGTTCGTCAAAGAGATCGGCCTCGACACCAATGTTCCCGAAGAGAATGACCAGCCGCCGCCGGAAGATGCGGATCCCAACATCGTGGTCGATATCCGTCAGGATAACCAGGTGTGGATGGAAAACCGTCGCGTGGACACTCGGGCAATTCGTTCCAACATTGAGCGGATGCGGGCGGAACTTCCGGAGGCCACCGTGATCATTCGGACCCACGATCGTGCCGACGCGTCCGTTTATGTCTCAGTAGCGGATGCAGCTCGGGCCGCCAATGCGCCCAGTATTGTTCTTGTGCCCATGCCGGAAGAAATGCGCGCTCGATAAGATCGCCTGTTCTTCGGACATAAAAAAACCACCGACAAAATCGGTGGTTTTTTTATGTCCGCCTGATGGCCCTGAGGGTGTTCGACCAAAACTGCCTGGCGGATCAGGCGCCCTCAGTGGGGCGCCTTCTGCTCAGTCTTCGACTCTTTAGCTGGCGAGTTGCTTGCGCACCGAGGCCAGTTTGACGCAGACCACAAACACCTTCATCGCCCCTTTCACTTCCTCGACGCTGGGCACTGAGGGCGCAATACGGATATTGCGGTCCTCGGGGTCTTGGCCGTAAGGGAAGGTGGCGCCCGCGGGCGTCAGCTTGACTCCGGCCTCGGCCGCCAGACGAACGGTGTCCTGAGCACAGCCGGGACGAGTGTCAAACGACACAAAATAGCCACCTTGAGGTTCCTGCCAGTTGCCCAGATCGCTCTCTGCGAAGGCTTCGTTCAGCGCATCCAGTACCGCCGCAAAGCGGGGCTTGAGCAGTTCGGCATGACCCTGCATGTGCTTCATCAGGGCGTCCCGGTTGGGCAGGAAGCGGCTGTGACGAATCTGGTTGACCTTGTCCGGACCGATGGTGCAGGTTCCCAGAAACTGCTTGAACCCTTTCAGGTTGGCGGGGCTGGCGTTGACGAACGCGACCCCGGCACCGGCGTGGGTGATCTTTGAAGTCGAAGCGAACTGAATGACCGAGTCTTCGGTACCGTGCTGGGCGCAGGCTTTCATCACACAGGCCAGTTCCGGTGGGTTGTCGACCAGGTCGTGAACGGCGTAGGCGTTGTCCCAGAATACCCGGAAGTTCGGGCCCGCGATTTTACCCAGTGCGGCAATACGCTCAACGGTTTCATCGCTGTACACCACACCGGTCGGGTTGGAGTATTTGGGGACACACCACATGCCCTTGATGCGCGGATCGTCTTTGACCAGCGCCTCTACTTTGTCCATATCCGGACCGGCGTCGGTCATGGGCACGGCAATCATGTCAATGCCGAGCTGCTCACAGACCGTATGGTGACGGTCGTAGCCGGGAACCGGGCAAAGGAATTTCACGTTGCCCTCGTTTTTCCAGGCGCTATCCGCGCCGGTCAGGCCGAACTGGTGAGCGGTCAGCATGACCTGGAACATCAGGGTCAGGCTGCTGTTGCCACCGACCAGCACATCGTCGGGATCGACGCCCATCAGGTTGGCGCCCAGTTGTTTGGCTTCGGGCAGGCCGTCCAGGCCACCGTAGTTGCGTGTGTCGGTGCCGTCGGCGGCTTTGTAGTCACCTTTGAGAATGCCATCCAGCGCATCGGACAGGCTCAGCTGCTCCGGAGAGGGCTTGCCTCGGGTCAGATCCAGGTTGAGTTTCTGGTTGACGATGCGTTGATACTCGTCGGCCAGTTCGGTTTCCCACTGGCGCAGTTGTTCCTGTGTCGCTTGATCCAGTTGCAAGGTGTCTACCTCAATGGTTGGTGGGCGAAAGGGNCATTATAACCCTTGGTGGGTGAAGATTTAACCGGGCATGGTCGTTAACCGCGGACGACCGCTGAAGCTCATGCCTCGAGCGGTGGGGTCGGGCAGTCCANNGCGTCCGCCACGGCGCGGTAGAGCTCCGCNTCCCGNGGNGTGACCCNCTGGTCCTGNAGNAGGCATTCGCGCAGCGCNTTGAGTAATTCGGGCTTTTCCANCGGGCGCAGTTGGCGCAATCTGTCCAGGGCGCTGTCGAGGCCNNTGAAGCCGATGTCCTCGGTGGGCATCAGTGTGCTCTCCAGGCCCAGCCGGGAGGCGCCGGCCCGGTAAGCCTGGGCCGGTTGGGTGCGACCGGCCCAGGCNGCGACCGACAGCAGCAGTCGGGCTTCAGCCTGGCAGTACGCCAGCTTGAGGCGCTGGCGTTTGGGGACCGGTGCCACCAGGTGGGTGTGTGCCAGCCGGTAAACGATCCATTCGCTCAGTTGTACTCGACCGTCGGCTTTCGCCAGACCGCTCAAAATGGCGAGAAAGTCCCGACGCTGTTGATCGGAGAATTCATTGAGCGAGGGCAGGGCCAGCTCAATCGCCGGTAGGCGCAAACCGTCCGGCAGTTCCGCGCTCTGAGTCATCACCGAACGCAGCGCGTTCAGCTCGGTTTCCTTCAGTTGTTCCGCGAGGTAGCTCCACTCGGATGCGCGCGAATTCGCATCGGAATTCAACTGGAGTCCCCAAAGTAATCCCCGGGCGCTGAAGGGGTCCCGGGCGGCCTCGCGCAAGGTCTGGGGTAGTGTCTCGAGGGTGGCCTTTGCCTGTTCAATCGCCTTAGGACTGATCTCACCCGTGTGATGCCCCGCGCTGCTGGCCACCGCAACCGCCGCCGCCATGGCTCGGGCCGTCTCTTCTCGCCCGGTGGTCGAAGCGGATTCGGACGTTTGCGCTGCCGCTGTACTGTCGGGCTGACTCAGCGGGGTGAAGTCCCCCTGCCAGCCGGGCAGTACCCGGCGAATCCGGTCTTCCAGCGGTGGGTGGGTGGCCATCAGGCCGCTCAGTCGTGCCTTGACGCCTTCTTCGAAGTACATGTGGCTGAATTCATTGGCGTCACTGGCCGACAGTTGTGAGCCGTCCGGGGAGTGGCCGATTCTGATCAGGGCGCCGCCGATGCCCTCGGGATTGCGGGTGTACTGAACCGCCGAGGCGTCTGCCAGGAACTCCCGCTGACGACTCACCGCCGCCTTGATCCAGTTACCGAAGAAGGTGCCGACAGCGCCGAGGATGATCAGTCCCAGTCCGATCAATGCGACATTGCCCTGATTGGAGCGGCGACGCAGTCCTCGGCGGGCACCGCTGCGCGCCAGAATATGGCCGAGCAGACCGATCAGAAGCAGGCCGTTCAGCACCGCCACCAGGCGCAGGTTCAGGCGCATATCGCCATGCAGGATGTGACTGAACTCGTGCGCAATTACTCCCTGCAATTCATCCCGGGAAAGCTGCTCCATGGCGCCACGGGTGACCCCAATGACCGCGTCGTGAGGGCCGTGGCCCGCAGCGAACGCGTTGATGCCGGCTTCATTCAGCTCGTACACCGGGGGAACCGGTGTGCCGGAGGCAATGGCCATTTCCTCGACAATATTCAGCAGTTGTCGCCGGGGCAGTTCCTGGCTGTTGCCGGGAATCAGTTGGCCGCCCAGGGCCTCGGCCACGGCCTGCCCACCCGCGCGCAACTGCAACCATTTGAAGCCACTGCCGACCAGAACCAGCAAGCCGACCATCAGAGAAATCCAGGCGATGGGTTGCCAACCCACTTGTTCGAGCAGGCGTCGCCAGTAGCCGCCACCGCCGGCCGTTTGCACCGAGGTCAAACCGACGCTGGCGACCACGAATACCAACGTGGTGAGGGCAATGATGCTCAGTACCGCCAGCGTCATTAACACCACCAGGCGACGGGTGTTGCGGCGAGCCAGCTCCTGGTGTTCAAAAAAATCCATACCGGGGCGGCCGGGGCTTATTTGAACGAGACTTTGGGGGCGGCCTGAATGGCTTCGCTGTCGTCAAACTCCAGCAACGCGGCATCCTCACGATGGCCGAGGTGTCTGGCGAGAATGACCGGTGGGAAGCTCTGCTTATAGGTGTTGTAGGTCATGACCGAGTCGTTGAACGCCTGGCGGGCGAACGCGACTTTGTTTTCGGTGCTGGTGAGCTCCTCATTGAGCTGCATCATGTTCTGGGACGCTTTCAGATCGGGGTAGGCTTCCATGACCATGTTCAGGCGGCCCAGTGCCCCCGCCAGACTGTTTTCGGCGCCGCTCAGTTGTGCCATGGCCTGTGGGTCGCCGGGCGCGCTGCGGGCGGCGTTGAGACCGACGAGGGCCTGGTTGCGTGCCTGGGTTACGGCTTCGAGGGTCTCCCGTTCATGGGAGAGGTAGGCCTTGGCGGTTTCGACCAGGTTGGGGATCAGGTCGTAGCGGCGTTTGAGCTGTACTTCAATCTGGGCAAAGGCATTTTGAAATCGGTTTTTCAGTGCGACCAGGCGGTTGTAAACGCTGATCAGGTAGAACACCAGCGCGCCGATCAGTACCAGAACAACGATGGTTGAAACGTCCATAACGCGAATCCTTTTACCGGGGATGAAATTATTATTCAGGCGCCGGGGTGACCGGCGCCTCAGTCAATGTATTCAAATACTCGCACGACTCGCTCCACACCGCCAGTGCGGCTGACAATATCGGTGATTCGATCGGCCTCGGCCCGGGACACCAGACCCATCAGGTACACACTGGCGTTTTCGGTGATCACCTTGACCCGGCCGCCCTCGACATCGCGACTGGCATACAGCTTGGTTTTGACTTTGGTGGTCAGCCAGTTGTCGTGGCTTCGGGTCATGAAGGAGATCGGCGCGTCGACTTCCAGCTCGTTGTGCACCTGCCGGACGCTGTGGATGGCATCCACGGTTTTGCCGGCCAGGCTGCGCAGCTCGGCGTTGGGTACCTGACCCACCAGCAATACCACGGCGTTGTAGCTGTGCACGTCGATAGGGGAATCGTCCAGGCGTTGGTGGGTTTTGTTGATGTTGACGCTGGCAATGGTCTCGATTTGGGAGTCGTCAATGCGCATGCCCAGCGAGCGTTTCCCGGGGTTTAACTGGATGGGCTCGCTGGTAGTGGCATCGACAATGGTAGTGCAGCCTCCGAGCACCGATAGCAGTGCGGTCAACAGAACGGCGGGCAATCCCAAAAAGCGTGGACGAGCCATCAGTGGAATCCTCCGAATAAATGTTGATCGATCAAATCACACAAACAGAAAATCGTCAGCAGGTGCACTTCGTGAATGCGTATCGCCGAGGGCAGGGCCGCGCGCAGTTCGATGTCCCGGTGGTCGAGCAGGGCGGCGGCGTCGCCACCGTCGCCGCCCGTGAGTGCGATTACCCGAATGTTGCGGTCGTGGGCGGCGCTGATGGCCTGCAACAGGCTGCCGGCGTTTCCGGTGCTGGTGATCAGCACCAGTACGTCGCCATCCTGCCCGAGAGCTCGCAGGGGTTTGGCGTAGACGTCATTGCCGCCACCGTCGGCGGCAATGGCGGTCTGGGTGATCATGTCGGCGCCCAGATTCAGCGCCGGCAGGCTGGGCCGCTCCTGCTCGAACCGGTGTACCAGACTGCTGGTGAGAATCTGCGCCTGAGCGGCGGAGACCCCGTTACCGCAGGTGAGGATCTTGTGGCCGTTGAGCAGCGCTTCGACCATCACTTCACTGGCGTGAACAATCTGTGGGGCGAGGCTTTCACCGGTCTGCATGGTGGCCTCAATGCTTTCGTGAAACAGGGTGATGACCCGTTGTTCCATAGGATGTCCCGTTTTCGAGTGACGGGCTCAAATTGCGCTGAACGCGTCTTTGAGCCAGGTTATTGGGGCGCCGGCAGCGCGGCGCGGATCGAACGCCACCACATCGAAACGACAGGCGACCCGATCGGTCAGTCCGGTGCGCTGCAGATAGTGCTGCGCGGCGCGAATCANNTTTTGCTGCTTGCGAAAATCCACGGTTTCGGCNGCNGAGGCAAAGCCNTTATGGCGGCGNAGTCGAACTTCAACAAAGACCAGCGCATTGCCATCGGCCATGACCAGNTCNATCTCTCCGGCTTTGCAGCGGTAGTTTCGGTCCCGGACCGTCAACCCCTGTGCCGNCAGATANCGTTCGGCNTCCTGNTCGGCGGCTTTTCCGGCCTCAGCGCTCGCCGGGCGGTTGTAAGTCATCACGCAATTCCTCCTGAAGCGCGTTGTCNCGTGGGGTNGCGGCGGCCATGGGCCGGGCNTCTCCCCCCTGAAATTGGGCCCAGACCAGCTCCCGCTCAATCCGNCCACCGGCGCGCATGCGCAGCGCGCCGGTGGCGCCGTAGAGTCGGGCATCCTCNATCTGNTCCAACTGGGGCAGGCGCGGGTAGAGCCGGTAGGCGTCCACACCCAGNGCGTGCAGACGGCTGTANATGGCCGCCTCCCGNCTGTGTTCGGCCAGNGTNGCNTTCTCTTCNAACTCGCCGTTGAGCAGCCAGGGCAGGGTGTTGAAACGNACNCCGTTCAGGTCCCGATTNCTNTTGGTGTCCCGNTCGCCGGTGTAGATGTGACTGGTGGCGTACACCGGCAGNTCGCCGGCGTAGTGGAANGCCAGNGTCGGNCGTATCTGACGGCCCTGNTCGGGATCGGCCATCAGGAAAATCATGTCCAGNTCNTNGCGCCGCCGTGGNTCNAATTCCAGNGCGCTGCCGAGCAGGCGGGTCAGGGNCTGTCGGCGGGCCTGNCTCTGNTCAATCANCAGNGCCTGCTGAATGATCCGGGANTANTCACCGCTGCCGGGNAACTGNCTGTCGATCGANACTTCGCCGCCCAGCGCTTGCCACTCCCGGGTGAAGGCCTGGGCGCTGCGNGCACTCCANTTGCGGTCCGGAGCGAGGATCATGGCGTTGCGGTGGCCTTCCTGATAGGCGCGACGGGCCACCTGACGGGCCTCGTCCTCCGAGGCGAGGCCAAACTGATACAGGCCCTCGGGCGCTTCGGGCCGCTCTTCATTCAGAGTGCTGTCAACGTAATTGAGGGTCAGCACGGGAATAGGCAGNAGNTCCTGTTCATGCAGTTGCCGGACCTTGTCCTTATCCAGTGGGCCGATGACCAGATCGGCACCTTCGGCCATGGCCTGTTCGTANAGCGCCAGAATGTCATCGCTGGCGCTNGTGTTGTATNGGCGTANCTGGGGGCGCCGGCTCTGCTCATGTCCGGCTCGATAGTAGGCGCTGAGGAAACCGTCGCGNACGGCATCAGCGGCTCGGGCCAGGGTGCCTTCCTCGGGGAGCAGCAGCGCGACCTGCCGGGGCTGTTGTTCAATCAGTCGGCGTAGCAGNTGCAGATCGTTGGGCAAGTTATTGCTGGCNGGNTGGTTGGGCCAGGCGCTCTGCCATTGATCCACCTGGGCTTGCTGCCGTTCAAGATTGGCCTGATTGTCTTTACTGATCGCGGCCAGTTCGAGCCAACCGCGCAGCGGTGTCTGGCTCTCACCACTGATGGCCTGTTCCAACTCCACCAGAGACAGGGACATCAGGCTCTGCCAGAGCTGTTCCCGGTTCTCGGCGCTCGCCGGTTCCTCGGGGCTGAGGAGTGAGTCCATGAGCATGCGTTCATTGACGCTGGCGATGACATCGCCGGTGCGCTGGTACAAATGGGCGCGCAACTCACGCAGCGCGAGCTCGCGCTCCGGCGCCATGGTCTGCCACTGTTGTTCAAGGCGGGGGTTGGTTAGAATGCGTNCGGCCAGATAGTAAGACCCTTCATTCAGTGCCACTGAGCCCAACAGCTCGGTGTGCAGCAAAAATCCGCGGGTATCCAGTTGGCGGCTATCAATGGAGGTCAGCAGGTTGCGGGCCCAGTCGTACTCCTGTTGTTCGACCAGCAGGTTGGCGGCTTCCAGCAGATAACCTTCGCGTTCGGGCGACTGGCTGGCGCGGGCCTGATCCACTAGTGTTTTGACGCGGGCTTCAATCGCCTCCCGGGACAGGGGGGGCTCATCCGCCGGGGTTTCCATCGGAGGTGTGCTGCTGCAACTGGCCAGAAGCCAGACCAAAAGCGCGAGCAGGGTGCACAAATATCCCCGGTATTGCATGATGATGTTCTCCACTAATACAGCTTACGATGTGAGTGCAACCAGACGATAAGGCACGTTTATGACCTCCAACACGACATCAGATCCGCTGGCATCCAGTGGCAGTTCGAGTACCGCCGCGGCCGGTGTTCTGTATGTTGTCGCCACGCCTATTGGCAATTTGGCCGATATGGTACCCCGTGCGGTGGAAATTCTACAATCAGTGGCGTTGATTGCGGCGGAGGATACTCGCCATAGTGCGCGACTCCTGTCACATTTTTCCATATCCACCCCCTGCATCGCTTACCACGACCACAGTGATAGTGAGCGCACCGAAAAAATTCTGGATCGGGTGGCCGCCGGGGAGTCGGTGGCGCTGATCTCCGATGCCGGTACGCCACTGGTGTCAGATCCCGGCTATCGGCTGGTGCGTTCAGCGCGCGAGCGCGGCCTGAATGTGGTACCGGTACCGGGTGCCTGCGCCATGGTCGCGGCGCTCAGTGCGTCAGGCCTTCCTTCAGATCGCTTTTCCTTCGAAGGGTTCCCGCCGCCCAAGGCGAATGCCCGCCGCCAGTGGCTGGAGGCACTGTCCGCCGAGTCGCGCACCCTGATTTTCTACGAGGCGCCGCATCGGGTGCTGGCCTGCCTGGAAGCCATGGCCGAGGTGATGGGGGGTGACCGTGAGGCGGTGATTGCCCGTGAGCTGACCAAAACCTTTGAGACCATTCGGCTGGCACCCTTGGCGGAGCTGGTGGAGTTCGTTCGGGCGGACAGCAATCAGCAGCGGGGGGAGATTGTGCTGATGGTGGCGGGTGCTTCAAACCGTTCGGACAGTACGCTGGATGCCGAAGCTGAGCGGGTGATGGGCATTCTGCTGGAGGAACTGCCGGTCAAGCAGGCGGCCGCGATGGGGGCGAAGATTACCGGGGTGAAAAAAAACGCCCTGTATCAGTGGGCGCTTGAGCAAAAGTAGTTTGAGTGGGAGAGGGTGGTTACGGCGGATGCGCTTCGCTTATCCGCCCTACGCAGGTTTGTACCGCTGCGCTCGGCCGTAGGGCGGATAAGGCCGAAGGCCGCATCCGCCGTAACGAACCCACGCGCATCCGCCGTAACCCAGCTTGCTTAAAGCATCAAAACCGCAAAGTCCCCTGCAGCGCAACACTCCGCGGCCGTTCATAGAAAGCGTAATAACCGCTGCCGGTCCCAATGCCGTTTTCATTTTCAGTTAGCACCGTTGCTACCGGTAAACCGTTGGCGTAGCTGACAATGGCCTCATCGGTCAGGTTCTTGCCAATCAGCGCCACTTCCCAGCGGTCGTCCTGGCCGCTCAGCGCCACCCGGGCGTTCACTTTCACGTAGCTGCCCTGAACCATGCGCGGGTCCAGGGTGGGTGTTGCCAAGTACTCGTCGCTGTAAATCAGGTCCAGGGTGCTGCTCAGGGTCAGTCCACGGCTCAGCGCCAGGGTGTGATTGGCGCTGATGTTGCCCTGAAATTCGGGGGTGAATTCCCGGGTTTCGCCGCTGGCGTCGCACTGGGTCTGTCCCGGCGCCTGGCCAAAGTAGCACTGGGCGGTGGGGAAATCGTCGTACTCGAAGTCCAGCCAGGCCAGACCACCGGAGATCATCAGTTCGTTGGTGGCCATCCAGCGTCCGTCCAGCTCCAGCCCCTGAATGGCGGCCTCGGCGGCATTGGTGACGTTAAAGCTGAAGGCGCCGTCAAACTGGCTGGTCTGCAGGTCCTGGAAGTCAGTGTAGAACAGGGCCGCGTTCAGCTCGGCCCGGCCGTCGGCGAGGTTGAACTTGCCCCCGAGCTCATAGTTCTTGACCTCTTCATCCTCAAATTCAAAGACCCCCGTGATGCTAGGGCTCAAACCTTGAGCCTGGAGCTTGACGTTAATGGCGTTGTTTAGGTTCGGGTCAGGATGTGCGTTTGATCGAACATCGAATCCGCCGGATTTAAAGCCAGTAGTGTAGCTGGCGTAAATCGTATCTGAGCCATTAAGGTCATGTTGCAACGTGAGTGACGGTGTAAAGTTAGACTCGGACCGGGACTCTGACAAAGTATCGTAAGGCTCTATGTTGAACAGCCCAAACAGCCCGTTTAGCTCGTCCATTGGAGAGCCAATCGGTACCTCCTCCGGAAGGCCGCTCTGTTCATCCAGTGCCGTATGGTATTGTCTTCGGCTTGCGGACTTGTCTTCGTGGGAGTATCGGCCACCAAAGATCAATCTGGTTGCATTCGTAAGTTCATACGTGCCTTGAAAAAATGCGGCAGCAATATCGCTGTCCTGCACAAAAGTTCTTTGGCTTGCTGCACCACTCAGTGCAAAGGGATTCCATGGAGGCGCTGGCTCTGAGCCGGCGAAACTTGCTGCGAGAGCCGTCGGTAGCAGGCTTGTCGTTGGTACGCCGATCTCATCGTCGAATTCCAAATCGCTGCTTTGATAGAACAGGCCACCTAAATAGCTGAAGGGGCCGGATTCCGGTGATGCAATGCGGATTTCCTGGCTGACCTGGCTGTAATCCTCTTTCGACAGAATGTTGAACATCGGGACGCCGACGAAGTCGCAATCGCACAGTTCTTCATAGTCGTAGGTGGTATAACCGGTCACGGCGGTCAGGCTGTGCTCGCCCAGCTCGGTCTCCACCTCCAGCATGGCATTGCGGGTGTTGTTGTAACTGAAATCGCCGTTGGACTGACGGTTGAAGTCCTGGGTGGTATCCAGGGTGTAGGCGCCGCCGGTCAGTTGGCTCAGAACGGCCGAGTAGGGCACTGCGCCCTCTACATTCAGCTCCACCGGGTTGACCACCTCGAGGTTGCGCCCCTCCTGATCGAACGAGCCATCCTCAAGTTTCAGGGTAATATCCCACTGGCTGTTGGGTTGCCAGAGCAGGGTGCCGCGCACCACCTGATCTTCTTCCCGGGTTTCATCCTGACCGGTGGTGGTGTTGTGGAAGTGACCATCGATGCTGCGATCCAGAACGGCCAATCGGCCACTGAGCTGATCGGTCAGTGGACCGGAAACGACCGCGCGCAGGTCCTGCTCGCTGTGTTCGGGCTCGTACAGGCCGGTCACTTTGGCGAAGAACTCATCGGTGGGGCGGGCCGTCGTGATACTGATGGCGCCCGCCGTACTGTTCTTGCCGAACAGGATGCTCTGTGGGCCGCGCAGAACTTCGACCCGCTCTATGTCCAGAAATGGCGCCCGGCTGAGCTGGGCGCGGCCAAAGTGGACCCCGTCCACAAATTGGGCGGCGGACTGCTCGAAGCCCTGGTTGACACCGGAGCTGATGCCCCGGATTGAAATGGTGGTGCCGATGCCGGTCTGGGTCATGTTCAGACTGGGTATGTAATCGGCCATGCGCTCGATGCCGGTGATGCCGGTATCGTCGATTTTCTCGCCCGCCATGGCGTTGACCGAAATGGGGACATCCAGAAGGTTCTGCTCGCGCTTTTGCGCGGTGACCAGAATTTCCTCCAGGGCCGGTGTGCTCTGGGCCTGGGCCGTGACGCTGAAGCTGGCCGCGATGGCCAGTGAAAGTGCGGTAAGTTTATAAGTGTTCACAGACGTCTCCTGTCCTTTTTTATGGTTGAGCTTATTTTAGATCATAACGGGATTAAAAACGAAATCGTCAGTAAATAATCTGGGGTGTGGTGCTTTGTGTTGAAAATGTGCGCTTGCGCACGTTCGCCAAGGTCGCTACTCTATGTCTTCGGAGTCGGCTCGGCAGTCGCTTCGGTGCTTGCACCGGGGAGGAAAGTCCGGGCTCCACAGGGCAGAGCGCCAGGTAACGCCTGGGGGGCGAGAGCCCACGGAAAGTGCAGCAGAAAGTAAACCGCCTAAGCGACCTCGGTCGCCGGTAAGGGTGAAATGGTGCGGTAAGAGCGCACCGCGCGACTGGCAACAGTTCGTGGCGATGGTAAACCCCGCTCGGAGCAAGACCAAATAGGAACCCGATGGTGCGGCCCGTACCGGGTTCGGGTAGGTCGCTCGAGGTGCGTGGCGACACGCATCCCAGATGAATGACTGTCCTCGACAGAACCCGGCTTACAGGCCGACTCCGACTTATTCTGTTTTAGAGCGCTTCCTTCTATCCCCCGTCTTTTTTAATCCTAAAAATTCACAAACTTAATGTAACACTTTAAGTTTGTTCTCTATTGCGCTGATAGTTATAGCTTATTCCCTTTTGGTGGTTTCTGGCGCATCTCTCATTCCTGTCTATACCTACAGTTTTCTCTGCAGATCCCGTGCGGTTCGCCGCATTTTCCTTCTCTATTGCTTGACTTTGCTTTGCCCGGATTTATAGTGTGCCATAAGTGGTAGAAAGTGGTTATTAGTGGTTTTTTGTGGAAATCCGGGTCGCGAAGTGGTGAAAAGTGCCCTCGCCCCATCAAATGACAGGTGAATCGTGCTCACAGGCAGTCACTCCATCAATATGGACGCGAAGGGTCGCATGGCGATCCCGACTCGCATTCGCGAGTCCTTTGTCGCGTCCTGCGAGGGCCGCCTGGTGCTGACCGCTCACACCCAGCAGCGCTGCCTGCTGGTGTACTCCGAGCCGGACTGGCTGGAGCGACTGCCGAAAATTCAGGCGCTGTCGGATAACGACCCGGCGGCGGGCCGGATCAAGCGCCTCTGGATTGGTTATGCGACCCCGATGGAAATGGATGGCAACGGACGAATTCTGGTGCCCCCCACCTTGCGCAGCTTCGCCAGACTGGACAAGAAGCTGATGTTGGTGGGATTGGGCGACAAGATGGAGCTGTGGAACGAAGACAGCTGGCAGGAGCTGATTGAGCAGCCGCTCGATACCGAGCTGTCCCCAGAGCTGCAATCGCTGACACTGTAACCGGATTTCAAGCGGCTCGGCCCGAGCCGAAGTGGCACAACAAACGCGGCATAACAAAAGGTAGCCCATGAGCGATTCGCCCCACCAGACGGTACTGTTGAATGAAGCGGTTGACGCCCTGGTTCAGGATGTCGACGGCTTTTATGTCGACGGCACCTTTGGTCGGGGTGGACACAGTGCCCGGATTCTGGAGCGGCTGTCGGAAAAGGGACGGCTGCTGGGCATTGATAAGGATGCCGATGCCATCGCGGTGGCACATGAGCGGTTTGCCGGGGATGCCCGCTTCGAGATCGCTCAAGGCTCCTTTGCGGCGCTAGCGGAACTGGTGGGTGCGAGAGGCATGACCGGCAAGGTCCAGGGGTTGTTGCTGGATCTGGGTGTGTCGTCGCCGCAGTTGGATGAAGCCGAACGTGGTTTCAGCTTTTTGAACGACGGTCCTCTGGATATGCGGATGGACCGAAGCTCCGGACAAAGCGCGGCCGAGTGGCTTGCCGAGGCCCCGGAGGCCGAAATTGCCCGGGTTCTGAAAGAGTATGGCGAAGAGCGCTTCGGCAAGCGCATGGCGCGAGCGCTGGTCGCTGCCCGGGCGGAACAACCGATCACCCGGACGTCGCAGCTGGCAGAAATCGTCAAGGCGGCCAATCCGGCCTGGGAGAAGGGCAAGCACCCGGCGACCCGGGCGTTTCAGGGGATCCGGATTCACGTCAACAATGAGTTGTCGGATCTCGAGGCCATTCTTGCCCAGGCCTTGACGGTATTGGCGCCGGGCGGACGGCTGGTGGTGATCAGCTTCCACTCGCTGGAAGACCGCCTGGTGAAGCGCTTTATCCGCCGGCAGGAAAAAGGACAGCCGCTACCGGCCGGACTGCCGGTACGCGATGAGCAGCTCGATCGCACCCTCAAGAGTGTGGGCAAGGCGGTTCGGGCCAGTGATATTGAAGTGGGCGCAAACGTGCGTTCACGCAGCGCCATTATGCGCGTTGCAGAAAAGCTCTGACTGATCAGATGACGAGGCGATTTTGACCATGACCCCCAACACATCCAATGCACTGCACTCCCGCCGGGGTATTACCCTGGCGGTGGCCGTGTTGTGGGTGTTGGTGGTGTTGTCGGCGCTGGCGGTCATCGCCTCTACCCATCAGACCCGTCAACGGGTTGACCGTCTGGAGACCCTGCGCCGGGAGGCGGCCGAGCTCCAGGTTGTGTGGGGACAATATATGTTGGAGCAGAGCACCTGGGCCGCCTATGGCCGGGTGGAGCAAATGGCCCGCGATGAGTTGGCCATGCGTCTGCCGGATGACGAAGACATCGTGATGGTGATTCATGAGTAGGGCGCAGACGCTGACAATCGCCCGCTGGCGAGTCTGGCTGGTAGCCCTGGCCGTGCTGGTACTCGGCTCGGCGCTGTTGTGGCGCCTGGCCAGTCTGCAGGTGTTGCCCGATACCGCCCAGGGTTATGAGTTTCTCCAGGGCCAGGGGCAGGCCCGGACCCTGCGCACCGAATCCATCAGTGCCTATCGGGGGGTGATTACCGATCGCAACGGCGAGCCATTGGCCGTCAGCACACCGGTCGAAACCCTCTGGGCAGACCCGACACTCCTGTTGCAGTCGCCCGAGCGCTGGAACGAGTTGGCGCGGGCGCTGGAACTGTCGGAAGCCGAGCTGGAAGCTCGGCTCTCTCGTTATAGCGGCAAGGAGTTTATGTATCTGCGCCGGCATCTGCCCCCCCAGGCCGCTGAAGCGGTTCTGGCGCTGGAGATTCCCGGCGTTTACAGCCAGCGCGAGTACCGCCGCTATTACCCGGCCGGGGAAGTGGCGGCCCATCTGGTGGGCTTTACCGACATCGACGATCGGGGCCAGGAGGGCATGGAGCTGGCTTACGACGCCTGGCTGTCGGGCGAGAGTGGCGCCAAGCAGGTGCTCAAGGATTTGCGGGGTCGTACCGTCAAAGAGCTTCAACTGGTGAAGTCTGCCCGGCCCGGTCGCAACCTGGCGCTCAGCATTGACTTGCGCCTTCAGTATCTGGCGCACCGGGAATTGAAAGCCGCGGTTTTGAAAAACAACGCCAAGGGCGGCTCGCTGGTGATCATGGACGTGCAGACCGGGGAGGTTCTGGCCATGACCAACCAGCCGGCCTACAACCCGAACGATCGCTCCGGCCTGCGCTCCGAGGCGCTGCGCAACCGGGCGCTCACCGATCTGTTTGAGCCTGGCTCCACCATGAAGCCGCTGGCGGTCATGGCGGCACTGGAAACCGGTCGTTTCAGCCCCAGTTCGCTGATCAACACCGCCCCCGGGTATGTTCAGGTGGGGCGCAAAACACTGCTGGACCCGGTGAACTACGGCACCCTGGATCTGAGTGGCGTGATTGCAAAATCCAGCCAGGTGGGGATGACCAAACTGGCGCTGGAGCTTGAGCCCTCAACGGTGCGCAACATGTATCAGCGCCTCGGTCTGGGGCAGGGCGTCGGTACCGGCTTCCCGGGCGAGTCCGTGGGCACCTTGCCCACCTACGAGCGCTGGCGCCCCATTCAGCGGGCAACCTACGCCTTTGGTTACGGTCTGAATCTCACCGCCATGCAGTTGGTAAACGCTTACAGCACGGTTGCCAGTGGCGGGGTCAAACGCACGCCTTCGCTGCTGAGGGTAGACGACGTGGTCGAGGGCGAGCGAGTGGTGGATGAAGAGCTGGCCCGGCAGGTCACGGCCATGCTGCGTCGGGCGGTCAGTACCGAGGGTACGGCCCGCAGGGCTGAAATTCCGGCTTATCCGGTGGCGGGCAAAACCGGCACCGTGCATAAAGTGGGTGAGGGTGGTTATGTTGAGAACCGATACATCGCCTCGTTTGTCGGTATGGCACCGGCAGACAATCCGCGCATTGTCGCGGCGGTAATCATCGATGAGCCCTCGGATGAGCGTTATTTTGGTGGCCAAGTGGCCGCTCCGGTGTTTTCCAGAGTAGCCGAAGGCGCACTGCGTCTTTTGCAGGTGCCGCCCAGAGTGGACGGGGCGAAAGGCATCATGGTTCAGGATGACAAAAAGCGCGGAGAGCCCTGGTCATGACCCGTCGCTACGCCATTAACCTCGCGGACCTGGCACCGGCGCTGAAGCTCGATCCGGCGTCGCTGCCCGACATTCAGGGGCTGACCCTGGACAGCCGCCAGGTTCAGCCCGGTGATGCGTTTGTCGCCCTCAAGGGCGCGGTGCATGATGGGCGAGCTTATATAAAGGATGCCGTCGACAGTGGCGCCGTGGCGGTGCTGGTGGATGTGGACGCACCGGCGGACCTTCAGTCTGTGCCGGTTGTTGCACTGCCCAACCTGGCGGGCCAACTGAGCGAGTTGGCAAATCGGCTGTATCAGTCCCCGAGCGAAGCGGTCAACATCTTTGGCGTGACCGGAACCAACGGCAAAACCACCTGCTCTCTGCTGATGGCCCAGCTGGCGGCCGTCCATTGGGGAACGGCAGGGGTGATCGGCACTCTGGGGTATGGACTGTTGAAAGCCGATGAGCCTGCCGCCAAGCAGATTGCCGGCCTGGAACACACAGGCTTGACCACACCGGACGCGCTGAGTGTGCAGAAAACGCTGCGCTCGCTGGTGGATCAGGGCGCGCAGACGGTGGCCATGGAAGTTTCCTCCCACAGTCTGGTTCAGGGGCGCGTGGCCGCTGTGACGATGACGGCCGCTCTGTTCACCAACCTGAGCCATGACCACCTGGATTTCCACGGAGATCTGATCCGCTATGGCGCCGCCAAGGCACGCTTGCTGGAGCAACCCGGCCTGCAGGTGGCGGTCATCAATCGGGATGATGCCTGGGCCGCGAGCCTCGCCAANCAGGTGCCGGANGGNGTTCAGGTGGTGAGNTATGCCCTGGATGACCCNNAAGCCGATGTCTACGTCACCGANCGGGTCGANCAGCGCGCGGGCATCAGTGCCCTGATCAACACCCCCTGGGGACAGGGCGAGCTCCACAGCCCNCTGTTGGGTGAGTTCAATCTNAGCAACCTGCTGGGCGTGATCGCAACGCTCTGCGCCGCCGGCATGACACTGGAGGACATCTTGGCGGCCGTTCCCGGTCTGGTGCCGGCGCCCGGGCGCATGGAGCCGGTGGTCCTGGATGAACAGCGACAGGATGTGCAGGTGGTGGTGGATTACGCCCACACCCCGGACGCACTGGAGAANACNCTCAANGCGTTGAGNCACCACAANACGGGTCGGCTNTGGTGTGTGTTCGGTTGCGGTGGAGACCGGGACCGNGCCAANCGTCCGAANATGGGNCGGCTNGCCGAGCGGTANAGCGATTACGTGGTAGTGACCAACGACAACCCCCGCTCAGAGGATCCCGCCCAGATNGCGGCGGACATTCTGCGNGGCATGGACAANGACCATCAGTGNCTGGTGATTGCCGATCGCGCNCAGGCTATNGANCTGGCCATTCAGCAGGCCCGCNCCGGCGATACGGTATTGGTCGCGGGTAAGGGCCATGAGGATTATCAGATTTTTGCCCGGGAAACCCTGGCGTTCAGTGANTGCNAGCAGGTGCGCCAATCGNTGCAGCGTCGGCTGGNTAANTTGACNCCCGGGGAGGTGACACCATGATCGGTACGATCNNTTTGTCANAGCTGAACCGTCGTTTTGGGGGTGAGTTGACCCAGGGNGATGNCGAGTTCCGTCGGTTGAGNACCGACACCCGAACCGTGCAGGCCGGGGATCTGTTNCTGGCGCTGCGGGGCGAGCGNTTTGANGGNCATGAGTTTGTGCAGACCGCNGTNGANCGNGGCGCCTGNGGCGTGGTGGTNGACCAGCCNGTGCCGGACCTGNCCGTACCTCAGTGGGTNGTGCCGGATACNCTGACGGCCCTGGGCCAGGTGGCATTGCTCAACCGTGAACGGTTTCGGGGCCCGCTGGTGGCGATCACCGGCAGCAGCGGCAAAACCACCGTNCGGACCATGCTCGCGGGCATTCTGGTGCGCGCCGGNGGNGTTCTGGCAACNCGGGGCAACCTGAATAACCACATNGGNGTGCCNTTGACGCTGTTGGAGCTGGATNAACATCACGAGTANGCGGTGATNGANATGGGCGCGAGTGGCCCGGGCGAAATCGCGTCCTATTGNCAGTGGGCGAAGCCGGANGTGGCGCTGATCAATAACGTCATGCCGGCGCATATCGAAGGTTTTGGTTCGGTCGAAGGNGTCGCCCGCGCCAAGGGNGAAATCTATACCGCGCTGGATGAAAACGGCATTGCCGTGATCAACCGCGACGACGCCTTTGCCTCTTACTGGTTGTCCAGTCTGGGCGGTCGCCGNGTGATCAGTGTGTCACTGGATCAGCANGAGGCGGATTGNCNNGCNCGNGATATCGANTATCGCCCCGACAGCGTTCTGTTCACGCTGATCACGGGCAACGAAGAAGCACGGGTGCAACTGGCGGTGCCAGGTGAACACAGCGTCAGAAACGCGCTGGCCGCGGCCGGTTGTGCGCTGGCGCTGGGGCTGAGTGCTCAGGCCATTGCCCGCGGGCTGGAGAGTTTTGAACCGGTGGCGGGGCGTATGTCCGCCCGGCGCGGTTGGGCCGACGCACTGATCATTGACGACAGTTACAACGCCAACCCCGGCTCGGTCCGGGCGGCGATCGAAGTGCTCGCCGCACATCAGGGCAAACGCATACTGGCGCTGGGCGATATGGGCGAGCTTGGTGAACACAGTGCCGAGCTGCATCGTGAGGTGGGTGATCGGGCGCGCGAACGCGGCCTGGATCGGCTGGTGACGCTGGGGCCCCTGAGCGCCCAGGCCGCTGAGGCCTTCGGCGAGGGCGCCAGCGCCTACCGTACTCACGAGGAAGTGATTGAGGCCCTCAAGGGTGAGCTGGATGAACACACCCGCGTGTTGATAAAAGGTTCTCGCAGCGCCGGTATGGATCGGGTGGTGCGCGGTTTGAGCAAAATCGGAGACCAAGACTGATGCTACTGTGGCTCGCAGAATACTTACAAGAATACCTGCGCGGCATGGCCGTGTTTCAGTACCTGACGCTGCGTGCGATTCTCGGGGTGCTGACGGCTCTGGTGATTTCACTGTTGTTGGGGCCCTGGATGATTCGCCGGCTCAACTACCTGCAGATCGGTCAGGCCGTGCGCAGCGACGGACCGCAAACGCATTTGAGCAAGTCCGGCACACCGACCATGGGCGGCACGCTGATTCTAGCGGCTATTTTCATCAGTACCCTGCTCTGGACCGATCTCAGCAATCGCTATGTCTGGGTGGTGCTGGTGGTGACCGGCATTTTCGGCGCCGTGGGTTGGGTCGACGATTACCGCAAGGTGGTTCAGTCCAACTCCCGTGGTCTGCCCGCGCGCTGGAAGTATTTCTGGCAATCCGTGGCCGGTGTCGGCGCGGCCCTGTTTCTGTATTACACCGCCGTTCTGCCCGCGGAGACCCAGCTGTTTGTACCATTCTTCAAAAACGTGGCGCTGGATCTGGGCGTGTTTTATCTGGTGATCACCTACTTTGTGATTGTCGGTTCGAGCAACGCGGTGAACCTGACCGACGGTCTGGATGGGTTGGCGATCATGCCTTCGGTCATGGTGGGCTCGGCGCTGGGGATCATTGCCTATTTGTCCGGCCACGTGGAGTTTGCCAATTATCTGCACATCGCTCATATCCCCGGCGCCGGTGAGCTGGTGATTTTCTGCGGCGCCCTGGCCGGTGCCGGGCTGGGCTTTCTGTGGTTCAACACTTATCCGGCTCAGGTATTTATGGGTGATGTGGGCGCACTGGCACTGGGTGCCGCGCTGGGGGTGATTGCCGTGATTGTTCGCCACGAGATTGTCCTGTTCATCATGGGCGGCATCTTTGTGATGGAAACGGTGTCGGTCATTCTGCAGGTGGCGTCCTACAAATTGACCGGGCGGCGGATTTTCCGGATGGCGCCGCTGCACCATCACTATGAATTGAAAGGTTGGCCGGAGCCGCGCGTGATCGTGCGCTTCTGGATTATTACCGTCATGTTGGTCTCCTTCGGGCTGGCCACGTTGAAACTGCGTTAACGGAGCGAGTGAAACTGTGCCTCAACTGATTGCGTCAAGCTGTGAAACCGCCATCGTGGGCGCCGGTCTGACCGGCGTCTCCGTCGCGCGTTTTCTGGCGCGTCGGGGGCAGGCGTTCACCTTGCTGGATACCCGTGCGGATCATCCCCAGCGCGAGGCGCTGGAGCAGGAGTTTGGTGCGGAGCGGGTGCAGTTCGGCCCCCTGGATGTGGCGTTGATGAGCCGGGTGGAAGAAGTGGTGGTCAGCCCGGGGATCGCGATGAGCACCCCCGAACTGCAACAGGCGCGCAATGCCGGCGCTCGCCTGGTGGGCGATATCGAACTGTTCGTGCGTTACGCCAAGGCGCCGCTGATTGCGATTACCGGCTCCAACGCCAAAAGCACGGTTACCACCCTGGTGGGTGAAATGGCCAAAGATGCGGGCGTGCGGGTCGCCGTGGGCGGCAACCTCGGGACACCGGCACTGGATCTGCTCGATGACAGCGTTGAGTTGTANGTGTTGGAGCTTTCCAGCTTTCAANTGGANGGTGTNNCNAAACTGAGCGCCAAGGTGGCCACGGTACTGAATGTCAGNGCCGANCATATGGATCGNTACCCGAACATGCCCGCCTACCATCAGGCCAAGTTGCGGGTTTATTTCGGCGCGGAACAGGTGGTGTACAACAGCCAGAGTGTGCTGACCCAGCCGCCGATGAGTGTCAATGCGATACCGGTCACCTTTGGTGGGCGCCCGGAGTTTCACCGGTTTGGCGCGGCCGAGCATGAGGGCGAGTTGTGGCTGTACTGGCAGCTCGACCCTCTGATGCCGGCGAGCGAGCTGAAAATCAAGGGACGGCACAATATCGATAACGCGTTGGCGGCGTTGGCGCTGGGTCACTCGGCGGGCTTGGCCCACGAGTCCATGCTTAACACCCTGCGTCGCTTCCCGGGCTTGGCGCACCGGTGCGAGTGGGTGGCGGAACACGCTGGCGTGACCTACTACAACGACTCCAAGGGTACCAACGTGGGCGCCGCCGTGGCGGCCATTGAAGGGCTGATGCCCCCTCAGGGAAAAGTTGTGTTGATCGCCGGCGGCGATCCCAAAGGCGCGGACTTTGCCGAGTTGCGCAAACCGGTCGAGCGCTGTGTTCGCACCCTGGTGTTGATCGGCACCGCCGCCGATGCCATGGAAGCGACGCTGGGCGACCTGGCGGACGTGATCCGCGCGGACTCCATGGAGGATGCGGTGCGCAAAGCTGCCGCCGCCGCACAGTCAGGCGATGTGGTTCTGTTGTCCCCGGCCTGCGCGAGCTTCGATATGTTCCGCAATTATCAGGACCGGGGCGAGCAGTTCCGCCAGGCAGTGGAGGGCCAGCAATGATGAATTGGCTCAAACAGCACTGGGAAGAATCCGTGGCGATTTTTCGTGGCGGCGTGGATCAATGGCTGATTCTCCTGTGGCTCGGTCTGCTCAGCATTGGCCTGGTGATGATCGCCTCTGCCTCGATCGCGTTTGCGGCGGATACCTACGGTGACCCCTGGTTCTTTACCAAGCGGCACTTTGTGTACCTGATGTTGGGGGTGGCGGTTGCCGCTCTGGTCGTGGCGGTGCCGGTGCGCTATGCCCAGCAATACGCCGGCTGGTTGATGGTGGCGACCCTGGGTTTGCTTTGCCTCGTGTTGGTTCCGGGTATTGGCCGGGAGGTGAACGGCGCCCGTCGCTGGCTGGATCTTGGGGTCATCTCAGTTCAGATTTCGGAAGTGGCCAAAGTGGCTGCGGTTGTGTTCTTTGCCAGCTTCTTCGCCCGTCGGCATCAGGAGTTGTATACCGGCTGGCAGGGCTTCGTGAAGCCGGTGCTGGTGTTGGGGCTGATGTGCTTGCTGCTGTTGTTCCAGCCGGACTTCGGTAGTGCCGTAGTGTTGGCCAGTGTGGTTCTGGCCATGATGTTTATCGCGGGGGTCAAGCTCTGGCACTTCGGATTGTTGGGNGCGGCNGCCATTGCCTGTCTGGCAGCGCTGGCGGTGTATTCGCCCTACCGGATGACCCGTCTGGTGACCTTTCTGGACCCCTGGTCGGCCCAGTTCGGCTCCGGCTATCAATTGACGCAATCCCTGATCGCCTTCGGTCGGGGNGAGTGGTTTGGNCTTGGNCTCGGGAACAGTCTCCAGAAACTGTTTTANCTGCCGGAAGCGCACACNGATTTTATNGCCGCCATNATGGCCGAGGAGTTTGGACTGATCGGTCTGGTGGTNATGCTCGGNGTATTCGCGGCGTTGATCGTGCGGNTTTTTGCGATCGCNCGCGCNAGCCTGACGGCCAACCGGTTGTTTGCCGCGTTCGCCTCTTACGGNGTGGCCATATTGTTNACCTTNCAGGTATTCATCAATGTGGGNGTTGCCGCNGGCTTGNTGCCCACCAAGGGNCTGACTCTGCCGTTNATCAGTTATGGCGGNAGCAGCTTGNTGATTGGCTGCGCGCTGATCGGCTTTGTGATTCGGGTGGATTGGGAGCAGCGCCAGGCGGTTCCGGTNTCGCGCGTGCGCACCCGGGTCAAGCCGGTGTCGGTGANCTCACAGTGGCGGGAGGCNGCATGATGACTTCAGCCTCCCGTAAAAAAGCNNTGATTATGGCNGGCGGCACCGGAGGTCATGTGTTTCCGGCGTTGGCGGTGGCGCGCGAGCTGCAGGCGCAAGGCGTTCAGGTAGCCTGGTTGGGTACCGCCAAAGGTATTGAGGCCCGTCTGGTGCCGGGTGCGGGTATNGCCCTGCATTATCTGTCCGTGCAGGGCGTGCGGGGCCGCGGTATGGCCGGCCTNCTGAANGCGCCNTTTNTGATTCTGGCGGCCATCTGTCAGGCGCTGGCGGTGATCTGGCGGTTCAAGCCGGATGTGGTGGTGGGCTTTGGCGGGTTTGCCTCCGGCCCTGGTGGTATTGCGGCAAAACTGTTGTGGAAACCGTTGGTCATTCACGAACAGAATGCCATCCCGGGCACGACAAATCGTTACCTGGCGCCTTTGGCGCAATCGGTACTCACTGCCTTCCCGACTGGCCTGAAAGGAGCGCAGGAAGTNGGCAACCCNGTGCGTCGTGAGCTGGCGNCCCTGGCNGCGCCCGCGGAGCGTTTCAGCGCGCGGGGCGAGCAGCCGCTGCGGCTTCTGGTGCTGGGTGGCAGCCTGGGGGCGCAGGCCATTAACGAACAGGTGCCCGAAGCNTTGGCCCGACTTGCACCTGACNCCCGCCCGGTGGTGTGGCATCAAAGTGGCGCGGCCCATCAGGANGCCACCCGGTCGCACTATGANGCTGCCGGCGTGGACGCTCGGGTGGATGCGTTCATTGATGATATGGCCGAGGCCTACGCCTGGGCNGACTGGGTGATCTGTCGAGCCGGCGCNCTGACAATTTCAGAGTTGATGACAGTGGGGTTGGCGGCNNTGTTGATTCCGTTCCCNNACGCCATNGACGATCATCAGACGCACAATGCGGCCGTGTTGGTNAATGCCGGNGCCGCGCTGGCGGTCTCGCAAAAAGATCTGGACGGTGAAAAGCTGGCGGCCTTGATGCGGGAAGAGTTTGCCGAGCGCANTCGCCTGCGCGCCATGGCCGANCNTGGCCGCCAANTGGCACGACCCGAAGCGGCNCGAGTGGTNGCCGAGCAATGCATTGCCCAAACCGAGGTCAATCGTGGATAAAGCCATTCAATATTACGAAGTTCCGGANATGCGCCGCATTCGACGCATTCACTTTATCGGCATCGGNGGTGCGGGTATGAGTGGTATTGCGGAGGTNCTGATCAATCAGGGCTATGANATTACNGGCTCCGATCTGAANGCCTCCGGNACCACCCGTCGCCTNGAGGCGATGGGGGCAAAAGTGTTTATCGGCCACCGCGAAGAGAACGTGGTGGATGCGCACGTTGTGGTCAACTCCAGNGCGGTGAAAGCGGACAACCCGGAGATGNTCAGCGCCCGCGAGCGNCGNATNCCCATCGTGCGACGCGCCGAGATGCTCGGNGAANTGATGCGCTATCGCCACGGTATTGCGGTGGCCGGCACTCACGGTAAAACCACCACNACCAGCCTNATGGCATCGGTGCTGGCGGCCGGCGGGCAACACCCGACTTTCATCATTGGCGGCCTGGTCAATAGNGCGGGCAGCAANGCTCAGTTGGGGGCNAGTCGCTACCTGGTNGCGGAAGCGGACGAAAGTGATGCGTCCTTCCTGCACNTGCAGCCCATGGTNGCGGTGGTGACCAACATCGANGCGGATCACATGGACACCTATGGGGGCGACTTCAACCAGTTGAAGCGCACCTTTATCGAATTCATTCACAACCTGCCGTTCTACGGNCTGGCGGTGTTGTGCGGGGATGANCCGGTNGTGCGCGACATCATCCCATCGCTGTCGCGCCCGATANTGACCTATGGCTTTGAGGCCCACTGTGANTTTCGGGCGATCAATGTCAGCAAGGACAAGATGCAGACCCGCTTTGAAGTCGANCGNCCGGACCANAAAGAGCCGNTGGCGATNGAGCTCAATATTCCNGGGTTGCACAACGTATTGAATGCGACGGCAGTAGTNGCNGTCGCCACCGATGAAGGCCTGAGCGATCAGGCCATTCAGGACGGGCTGAAACACTTNGCCGGTGTGGGNCGTCGCTTCCAGGTGTATGGCCACTACCAGGTCGAGAACGGCGAAGCCATGTTGGTGGACGACTACGGNCATCACCCCCGCGAAGTGGCNGCGACGATTGCGGCCATNCGCGATGGTTGGCCGGATCGCCGCTTGGTGATGGTCTATCAGCCGCACCGCTACACGCGGACCCGGGATCTNTACGAAGACTTTGTGGANGTGTTGTCCTCGGTTGATGCGCTGGTGTTGNTGGAAGTNTACAGCGCNGGCGAAGACCCCATCCCGGGCGCGGATGGCCGCCACTTGAGCCGNAGCATTCGGATGCGCGGTGCGGTCGANCCGATATTTGTCGAGTCGGTGGATGATGTGCCCGATGTGATTCGGGATATCGTCAANCCGGGCGATATTGTGATTACTCAGGGTGCCGGTAACGTCGGNGCTCTGGCAGGTGAACTCGCCCAGCGCAAGTTGCGNTAGGCCCTTGAGGTATTGATCGAAGTGAACACAGAAGCAAACAACACANTGTCCGCTGCCTCCGCCGGGTTCAANCCGGGTCGGGTGGGCGTGTTGTACGGCGGAACCTCGGCCGAGCGGGAAATTTCCCTGCAGACCGGGGCCGCGGTGTTGGACGCATTGCGCCAGTCCGGTGTGGACGCGGTGGGGATTGATATCGGAGCGGATGCCATTGCCCAGTTACAGGCCACGCCCATGGACGTGGCGTTNATCGCCNTGCACGGCCCCGGCGGTGAAGACGGTCGCATTCAGGGNGTGCTCGAGTATATGGGCATTCCCTACACCGGCAGCGATGTGTCAGCCTCGGCATTGGCGATGGANAAGCTGCGCAGTAAACAACTGTGGGCGGGTATNGGTTTGTCCACACCCGAGTTTGCCGTGGTCAATGCGGACAGCGATTGGGATCAGNTTCTGAAAAANCTCGGTGGTGACGCCATTGTGAAGCCGGCNCACGAGGGTTCCAGNATTGGTATGGCNCGGGTGCAGAGTGGTGCCGAATTGGCCCAGGCNTATCGGGATGCGGCGCATTACGACGGCAGCGTGTTGGTTGAACGCCTGATTACCGGCAGTGAATACACGGTGGCCATTCTCGACGGTGAGGCACTGCCTCCCATCAAGCTGGAAACGGACCACCGCTTTTACGATTACGACGCCAANTACNTGGCCGACGACACNCGTTACCTGTGCCCCTGCGGCCTGGATGCNGAGCGCGAGCAGGGGCTCAAGGCGCTCGCCTTGCAGGCATTCANCAGCCTNGGTTGTCGGGGCTGGGGCCGGGTGGATGTGATGGCCGACCACNTGGGTAACTTCTATTTACTGGAAGTGAANACNGTGCCGGGCATGACCAGCCACAGTCTGGTGCCGATGGCGGCACAGGCCGCCGGCTTGAGTTTCGCCGAGCTGGTGGTGCGGATTGTGCGAGCCTGCCAGACGGAGTCATGAAGTCCGGTTCGGTAAAACGGATTCCCGGGCAGGGCAGAGTGACGCCGCGCGGCGCCACCCGCAAAAGCCAACCCCGAAAGGACTGGGGNGCCATGCTCAGGGGAGGGCGCCGATGGATTGGCCCGGTGTTACTGGTGGGTGTNTTGATCGGCGCGGGANGCTGGTTGNTCGANCCGATCAGCGGATGGTTGAACCGGCCGGTCGCCGAAGTGAGTGTCGAGGGAACGTTTCGCTANCTGAGCCGTAAGCGGNTCGAANCGTTACTGAGTGATCAACTGGGNGANGGATTCNTGCAGNTGGATCTCGCGGCGATNAAGNAGGCACTGGAAGCGGAGCCNTGGGTGGCNCAGGCCGCATTGACAAGGCGTTGGCCGGANCTGCTGCACGTGAAAATTATTGAGGAGGAGCCGATTGCCCGTTGGGGTGAGATCGGNTTCCTGGATCGCGGCGGAGATATCATTGCCGTTGANGATCAATCGGCNCTGGCGCATTTGCCCCTGCTGGCCGGATCGGATGCGGATGCCGTGGCGATGATGGAGCGTTACCAGGATCTGGCGCAGATGCTGCGTCATCGGGGGCTGAGTATTCAGTCGCTGAGAAGTGATCGGAAAAATGCCTGGCGCCTGACNCTGAGNGATGGNGTTGCCCTGGTGATCGGACGGGATCAGGTGCTGGAGAAGATGCAGCGNTTCGCCACGGTCTATGACCGGCAGTTGAGCGAGCGCTGGGACGACATAGAGCAGGTAGATTTACGCTATCACAACGGGGTGGCGGTCGCCTGGAAAGCACAACAGGAAGAAGCAGAAACGCAATGATGGAAAACTGTGACATGCAAAAGAGGTTCGCATAATGGCCCATGTAGCTGACAGCAAGATGATTGTCGGTCTGGATATCGGTACATCCAAAGTCGTCGCTATAGTCGGTGCCATTACTCCCGAGGGCGAATTGGAAGTGGTGGGGATCGGCTCACACCGCTCCAGCGGACTCAANAAGGGTGTGGTGGTGAATATCGAATCGACCGTGCAGTCCATTCANCGGGCGATCGANGAGGCNGAGCTGATGGCCGGCTGNCAGATNCACTCGGTCTACGCCGGTANTGCCGGCAGCCANATCCGCAGCCTGAACTCCCACGGCATCGTGGCGATCAAGGACCGNGANGTGTACCCCCAGGATNTGGAGCGGGTGATTGATGCCGCCCAGGCCGTGGCCATTCCNGCGGACCAGAANATCCTGCACATTCTTCCGCAGGAATTNCTGATCGACGATCAGGAGGGNGTCAAAGAGCCGCTGGGCATGTCCGGTGTTCGNCTGGANGCGAAGGTTCACCTGGTCACCTGNGCNGTNAATGCGGCGCAGAANATNGANAANTGCATTCGGCGCTGTGGGCTGGAAGTGGAAGACATCATTCTNGAGCAGCTCGCCTCAAGCTTTTCGGTGCTGACCGAAGATGANAAAGAGCTGGGTGTCTGCGTGGTGGATATCGGTGGCGGNACNACCGANATTGCGGTGTTCAAGGAGGGGGCCATNCGTCACACCGGCGTGATTCCCATCGCCGGTGATCAGGTNACCAANGACATCGCCATGGCGTTCCGTACCCCGACGCCCCACGCGGAAGAAATCAAAATCAAATACGCCTGCGCCCTGGCGAANCTGACNGGTCCCGATGAAACCATCAAGGTGCCGAGCGTGGGCGATCGCGAGCCGCGGGATCTGTCCCGCCAGGCNTTGGCCGAAGTGGTTGAACCGCGCTACGACGANCTGTTTACGCTGGTNCANGCGGAGCTTCGGCGCAGTGGCTTTGAAGATCTGATTGCCGCCGGCATCGTGCTGACCGGGGGCACCGCGAAAATGGAGGGTGTGGTTGAACTGGCNGAAGAAATTTTCCACATGCCGGTGCGCNTGGGNGCGCCCCAGAACACTCGCGGTCTCAAAGATATTGTCAACAACCCCATTTATTCAACCGGCGTNGGCTTACTGCAATACGCCATCAAGCAACAGCAAGAGGGGAGGGCCATCACGCATGTCCGAGACAACGACGACTCCTGGTTCGGTCGCTTGAAAAAACTGTTTCAAAGTCATTTTTAAATTACCGTTTGCTNATTTTGTTACTTCAATAATTTTTAATTTGGTAAAGGAAAAGGGGAAATACTATGTTCGAGCTCGTAGACAACATCCCGCAAAATGCCGTGATTAAAGTCATTGGTGTCGGTGGTGGCGGTGGCAACGCCGTCAAGCACATGATCGACAGCAACATCGAGGGCGTGGAGTTCATCTGCGCCAATACCGACGCACAGGCGCTCAAGGACATCGACTCGCGCACCGTACTGCANCTGGGTCANAGCATGACCAAGGGCCTGGGTGCGGGCGCCAACCCCGAAGTGGGCCGTCAGGCCGCCATGGAAGACCGTGAGCGCATCGCCGAAGTACTGCGNGGNGCCGACATGGTGTTCATNGCTGCCGGTATGGGCGGCGGCACCGGNACCGGTGGGGCGCCNATCGTGGCCGANGTGGCNCGCGATCTGGGCATCCTGACCGTGGCGGTGGTCACCAAGCCGTTCCCCTTCGAAGGTCGCAAGCGCATGGTCGTNGCCGACGCCGGCATCAAGGAGCTGCAGGAGCGGGTGGACTCACTGATCACCATCCCGAACGAAAAACTGCTCTCGGTGCTGGGTAAGTCCACCAGNCTGCTGGATGCGTTCAAGGCNGCNAACAACGTCCTGCTCGGNGCGGTACAGGGTATTGCCGACCTGATCATCCGTCCGGGCATGATCAACGTCGACTTCGCNGACGTGCGCACGGTGATGTCCGAAATGGGCATGGCGATGATGGGCACTGGCCACGCAACCGGTGAGAACCGGGCCCGCGAGGCGGCTGAGGCGGCCATTCGCAGTCCGCTGCTGGAAGACGTCAACCTNNAGGGCGCGCGCGGTATTCTGGTGAATATCACCGCCGGTATCGACCTGTCNNTGGGCGAGTACTCNGANGTGGGNAATACCATCGAAGAGTTCGCCTCCTCCGATGCCACCGTGGTGGTCGGTACNGTGATCGATCCCGAAATGTCCGACGAGCTGCGGGTCACCGTCGTGGCCACGGGCCTGGGCGTCCCCGCAAAGGAAGAAAAGCCCGCCGGTAAAACCAAGGTGGTGGTAGACAANACCCGCCGCAANAACACCGGTGAAGTGGACTACAGCAGTTACGAGCGCCCCACGGTCATGCGCCAGAACGCTCAGGCCACCGGGCAGGCCACGGCGACCGCACCGGCNACCGAGAAAGAACTGGAGTATCTGGACATTCCGGCTTTCCTGCGCCGTCAGGCGGATTGAGAGGNCTGAATTGCTCTCTGGAATATTGGNCGGNAAGAGTCAATAGTCTGNGGCAATGGAAGGNNTTGTGAACTTTGTATAGAACCTTTGCCCTGGTTGTTGTCATAGTTCACGCCCGTTGCAACCGGCGAGCCGGGTCGAGTTCAGGCCCGCACGCCGGTTGGGCGGAGAACGGTCAGGATCTGAGAGGTTGAAACGTGATCTGTGTCACGGATTGCCGCGCTAGAGGGTCCGCAAACCGTAAAAAGAGGTAAATGTCACCAAAATGGTGCATGTTCAGCGCTATTTCAGTAGTGACTGAAATGAAAAATTGTTACAATTGCGTCCTTTTTACAACTCGGCAGCAGCGCCTCACAAGGGGGNTNATGCCACAGCCAAAGGTGGGCTACTCAGGGTAATGATCAGACAACGCACGCTCAAAAATGCCATCCGGGCCACCGGTGTTGGCTTGCACACCGGTCAGAAAGTATATCTGACCCTTCTGCCGGCACCTGCGGATGCCGGAATCGTGTTCCGCCGGGTCGATCTGGATCCGGTCGTTGAGATCGAAGCCAAAGCCGAAAACGTCGGCGATACCACGCTGTCCACGACCCTGGTCAAGGGCGATGTGCGGGTNTCNACNGTTGAGCACCTGCTNTCNGCNATGGCCGGNCTNGGNATTGATAANGCCATCGTTGAGGTNAGCGCGCCNGAAGTNCCNATTATGGACGGTAGCGCCGGNCCCTTTGTGTTNCTGATNCAGTCCGCTGGTATTCAGGAGCAGGCGGCNGCCAAGAANTTNATCCGGATCAAGAAGCCGNTAACGGTTGAAGAAGGCGACAANGTGGCGAGTTTCCTNCCCTTCGATGGCTTCAAGGTNACCTTTTCCATTGACTTCAACCACCCGGTGTTTGAGGGGCGCAACNTGCAGACGTCCGTGGACTTCTCCAGCACCTCNTTTGTGAAGGANGTCAGCCGCGCNCGAACCTTTGGCTTTATGCACGAGATCGAGTACCTGCGCTCCAAAGGTCTGGCGAAAGGTGGNAGCGTCGACAACGCNATNGTNGTGGACGACTACCGGATTCTGAACGAAGACGGTCTGCGNTACGAGGATGAGTTCGTCAAGCACAAGGTGCTCGACGCCATNGGNGANCTGTANTTGCTGGGNAACAGCCTGATTGGCGANTTCCGGGCCCACAAGTCAGGTCACGGCCTGAATAACAAGTCCCTGCGTCAGCTCATTGCCCAGCGCGATGCCTGGGAAGTGGTGACATTTGAAGACGAAAGCACCGCGCCGATCTCTTACATGAAGCCGCTGTTGGCGGTGTAAATCGGCGGGANACGCTCGCGAATCCCGATTCGCCCGAAAGGCCGCGCTGGTGACAGCGCGGCCTTTTCNTTCCGGGNNCACCNGCTCCAAATAGCCGAAAAGTTGGTAATTCAGGGCTTTATATGCCATATTTGGCGATTGATTCNGNGNNCAGCGCTTCGTCTTGATTCGCTGANATNCCNCAAATAACATAACACGTTGAAATTCATGGATTTTTCTTTGGTTGACGATGCTGTTTAGTGCCGACAGCTATAAGTGAACCAAAATTAGACGGATTTGATATAGATAATCGGCATAAAATGCCGATTAGTACTGTGCAATCCGGACACAAAAACGGGTAATATCCGCTTCATGAAGATCATTATTGTCAGTAAACAGCACGGCCAGACGCGCAGCATCNCCTTGGGTGGCTGGACNCGNGCNCTGCTGTCCATCTGCCTGCTGGGGATGCCGGTCACGGCGGCCGGGGTGTTGGGTGCGCAGTGGCTGAGCTCGCTCAATGGCAATANNGATGTCTTTACCGCCGAGTCCCGGCGGGCGTGGGAAGCCACCCTGGCCGAGCAGCAGGCGCAAGTGGAAGAAACCCGCGAGCATGCCCGGTCCCAAGTGGCCGCGTTGACACTGAGGGTTGCCGAGCTACAGGCCCGTCTGATGCGTCTGGATGCNTTGGGTGAGCACCTGACCAGCCTCGCCAACCTGGATGAAGGNGAGTTTGACTTCAGTCAGCCGCCCGCCCTGGGTGGCCCGGAAACCGCCACCATCGGTGATCCCTACACCCCCCCCGATTTCATCAGCGTGATCGATCAGNTGTCCAATCAGATCGAGAANCGCGAACAGCAGCTCGCCACCCTGGATGCNCTGCTGGCCAAGCGCAANNTGCAGGACGACATCTTTATCGCCGGTCGCCCGATCAAGAANGGCTGGATGTCCTCGCGCTTTGGCCGTCGCACCGACCCATTCACCGGTCAGGTGGCGTGGCACGGTGGCGTGGATTTTGCCGGTAAAGACGGCTCCGAAATCATCTCGGTGGCCGCCGGTGTGGTTACCTGGTCGCAAGATCGCCATGGCTACGGCCAGATGGTGGAAATCAATCATGGCGGCGGTTTTACCACGCGCTATGCGCACAACAAAGAAAACCTGGTCAAAGTCGGTGATGTGGTCAAAAAAGGCCAGGTCATCGCTCTGATGGGCTCCAGCGGCCGCTCTACCGGCCCACACGTGCACTTCGAGGTGTACAAAAACGGTCGTGCGGTGGATCCGGCGACNTATATNCANCGCGCCAGCCGTTAATTTCCCTCCCTCCCGCTTGCTTTCGCANGCCACATTCGGTTTACTCGTCGGTTTTCCGACGAGGTGACAGTCGTTCACCCGCAAATTGCTCAAGTACGGTAATAACAATGATCGGTAAATTAGTGAAGTCCCTGTTCGGCTCGAAGAACGAGCGCGAATTGAAGCGTATGCGCAAAACAGTCGCCAAAATCAACGAGATGGAAGGCGAGCTGGAAGCGCTCAGTGATGAGGCCCTGGCGGCCAAGACAACGGAATTCAAACAACGCTTTGAGCAGGGGGAAACCCTGGATCAACTGCTGCCGGAAGCGTTCGCGGTGGTTCGCGAGGCCAGTAAGCGGGCGTTGGGTCTGCGTCACTTCGACGTNCAGATGATCGGGGGGATGGCCCTGCACCAGGGCAAGATTTCCGAAATGCGTACCGGTGANGGTAAAACCCTGGTCTCCACCTTNCCCTGTTACCTGCACGCCCTGACCGGCCGTGGCGTCCACGTGGTNACGGTGAACGANTACCTGGCNTCCCGAGACGCCGCCTGGATGGGCAAGGTNTACCAGAAGCTGGGCATGACCGTGGGCGTCATCCGCTCCATGCAGCCCTCCGCNGACAANCGCGANGCNTACGCGGCGGATATNACCTACGGNACCAACAACGAGTTCGGCTTTGATTATCTNCGCGATAACATGGCCCTCAGNCTGAAGGANAAAGTCCAGCGGCCGCTCAACTTCGCCGTGGTGGACGAAGTNGANTCGATCCTGATTGACGAGGCGCGTACCCCGCTCATCATCTCCGGTGCGGCNGAGAACAGCTCNGAGCTGTANATGCGNATGNGCAAGCTGATTCAGAACCTGAANCCGGTGCCGGAAGAGGGTGAGGATGGCGATTANACNGTCGATGAAAAAAGCCGNCAGGTTGAGTTGACCGAGCAGGGACACCAGAAAGTGGAAGACCTGCTGTCCCGNTCCGGACTGTTGCCGGAGGGAGAGAGCCTCTANGCNGCGAACAATCTGGGGCTGCTNCACCACGTCAACTCCGCNCTGCGNGCTCGNGCGCTGTTCCATCGGGATGTGGAATACATNGTNCAGAACAATCAGGTGGTGCTNATCGATGAGCACACCGGGCGCACCATGGCGGGTCGNCGNCTGTCCGAAGGCCTGCANCAGGCCATCGAGGCCAAAGAGGGCGTGCCGATCCAGAGCGAGAGCCAGACGCTGGCCTCGACCACNTTCCAGAATTACTTCCGCCTGTATCCCACACTGTCCGGTATGACCGGTACNGCCGATACCGANGCNTTNGAATTNCGGGANATNTACGGTCTGGANGTGGTGGTNATTCCCACCAACAANCCCAAGCAGCGNATTGACCTNAANGATNTGGTNTANCTNACNGTNGANGANAAGTACGACGCNATNGTNGANGACNTNAAAAANTANCANGNGCAGAANGCCCCGNTNCTGGTNGGNACCGCNTCCATCGAGACNTCNGANGAAATGTCCAGCCGNTTGAANAAAGCNGGNATNGANCACCANGTNCTCAANGCCAAGTACCACGAGCAGGAAGCGGAAATCATCGCTCAGGCCGGCCGACCGGGCGCGGTAACCATTGCCACCAACATGGCCGGTCGGGGTACCGACATCGTACTCGGCGGCAACTGGGAAGCCGAAGTCGCCAAGCTGGACAACCCCACCGATGCCCAGATCGAGCAGATCAAAAGCGAGTGGAAAAAGCGTCACGAGCAGGNGATTGAGGCCGGTGGTCTGCATATCATCGGTACCGAACGTCACGAATCGCGCCGNATCGACAATCAGTTGCGCGGCCGGGCCGGTCGTCAGGGGGACCCGGGGGTCACCCGTTTCTACCTGTCGATGGAAGACAGCCTGATGCGGATTTTCGCTTCAGACCGCATTCGGGGCTTCATGCAGGCCCTGGGTATGGAGAAGGGCGAAGCGATCGAGCACCGTATGGTGAACAACGCTATCGAAAAGGCTCAGCGCAAGGTGGAAGGGCGCAACTTCGACATCCGCAAACAGTTGTTGGAGTTTGATAACGTCGCCAATGACCAGCGNCAGGTGGTGTATCAGCAGCGCAACGAGCTGCTNGAAGCCGAAACGATCACCGACACCATCAACTCGGTGCGCTTTGATGTGGTCGATGAGATCATNAGCGAACACATTCCGCCCCAGAGTCTGGAAGANCAGTGGGATGTGACGGGTCTGGANAAGCGTCTGGAGCAGGAGTTCGGGNTGCGGCTGCCGCTGGCCAAGTGGCTGGATGAGGACGATCANTTACACGAGGAAAAGCTGCGCGAAAAACTCCAGACGGAAGTGCAGGGTGCCTACGACGCCAAGTGTGCGCGTATCGGGCCGGTGATGACCGAGATCGAAAAGCAGGTGATGTTGCAGGTACTGGACAATGCCTGGAAAGAGCAATTGGCCAACATGGATCACTTGCGTCAGGGCATTAACCTGCGCTCCTATGCTCAGAAGAACCCCAAACAGGAATACAAGCGCGAAGCGTTTTATCTGTTCCAGGGCATGCTGGATAAAGTGAAGCATGAAGTGATTCACCTGCTGGCCCGTGTGGAGCCGGTGACCCGGGAGCAGATGGAGGAGATGGAGCGCAAGCGGCGCGAAGAGCGCGAACGTCAGAAGATGCAGCTGCAGCACGACGAGGTGTCGGCCCTGAGCGGTGGTCGCCAACAGGCGGCGGAGCAGCCGGCGGGCGAGGGCGAGCCTGGCGGCCAGCCGTTCGTGCGCGACGGACGCAAAGTGGGCCGCAACGATCCGTGCCCCTGCGGTTCCGGCAAGAAATACAAGCAGTGTCACGGTAAGTTGAGCTGATTACGGTGGTTGTGTTGCGGTTTTGGTAACGGCGGATGCGGCTTCGCCTTATCCGCCCTACGCGAACTGCCAAGCTATCCGTAGGGCGGATAAGCGCAGCGCATCCGCCGTTACCCAACGTTGAGGCATCCCCTTCATTAAAACGGAGTTCCAAAAATGGCCGTTGGCGAATACCCCTTTCCCTCCATGCCCCCNCTGGCCGGGATCAAACTGGCCANGGCNAGCGCCGGGATCAAAAAGCCCGGTCGCCAGGATGTGGTGTTGATCGAGCTGGCCGCNGGTACCCGCAGCGCCGGNGTGTTCACCCGCAACGCNTTTTGTGCCGCGCCGGTGACGCTGTGCCGCGANTACCTCAAACAGGCNAGCCCCCGNTANCTNGTGATCAANTCCGGNAACGCCAANGCCTGCACGGGCGAGCGGGGTCGGCGCGACGCCATCGCCACCAGTGAGGCCGTAGCCCAGTTGTCCGGTGTTCAGGCCGCTCAGGTACTGCCTTTCTCCACCGGTGTGATCGGGGAGCCGCTGCCGGTCAACAAGATNGTCAATGTGCTGCCNCANGCNCATGCCGGGCTCAGCGAANNCGGCTGGGAAGCAGCGGCCAAGGCGATCATGACCACNGATACCCGTCCCAAGGGTTATACCGCCAGCGTCGAACATCAGGGCAAAACCATCACGGTAAATGGTATTGCCAAAGGCGCAGGTATGATCAAGCCGAACATGGGCACCATGCTTGCCTATATTGCCACCGATGCGGATATCGCCCAGCCGGTGCTGGACGANNTGTGCAAGGAGGCCGCGAATAAATCCTTCAACCGGATCACCATCGACGGCGATACCTCCACCAACGATTCCTGCATTCTGATGGCTACCGGNCAATCCGGTGCNGAGGCNATCACCGAGGCCTCTGGCGATCTGTACGAGAAAGTGCGTGGNCTGATCATNGNTGCCCATGAATANCTCGCCAAGNGNATNGTNGCGGACGGCGANGGGGCGACNAAGTTTGTCACTCTGGCGGTCAGCGGCGGCGCNAGTCAGGACGAGTGTCTGCAGGTGGGNTATGCGGTGGCGCATTCGCCGCTGATCAAGACCGCCCTGTTCGCCTCGGACCCCAACTGGGGGCGGATTGTGGCGGCGGTNGGCTATGCCGGCGTGCCGGGGCTGGACGCCAACAAGGTTCGCATCCACCTNAACGACACNCTGATTGTCGAAGACGGTGGACGNGCCGAGGGNTATACCGAAGAGCAGGGCCAGGCGGTCATGGATCAGGCGGAAATCACCATCCGCATTGACCTCGGCCGCGGCGNTTGTGNGGAAACCCTCTGGACCACCGATCTGTCCCACGAGTACGTGCGCATCAACGCCGACTACCGGAGCTGATTCCATGGGTTCGGTGGTACGAGTGGCGGTGGGTGTGATTCAGGACCCACAGGGTCGAATCCTGATTGCCCGCCGTCCCGAGCACGTGCACCANGGCGGNCTCTGGGANTTTCCCGGGGGCAAGGTCGATGANGGGGANACGCTGGCNGATGCCCTCGCTCGGGAGCTGGCGGAAGAACTCTCGATNNAGGTGCGCGCCAGCGAACCGCTGATCGATATTCGCCACGACTACCCGGACAAGTCCGTGCTGCTACAGGTNTGCCGGGTGACCGATTTTTCGGGCGNGGCGCGNGGCAACGAGGGCCAGCCGGTGCGCTGGGTCGAGCCGGCNGCNTTACCCGACTACCGCTTCCCCGAGGCCAACCGGCCGATCCTTCATGCCATTCGTCTGCCACAANAGATATTGATTACCGGTTCCGCCNACTCGGAGGCAGACTGGTGGCAGCGCCTGGANCGGGCGTTGACCAATGGCCACNCCTGGATTCACTTGCGTGCCCCGGAGCTGTCGGCCGACGCGTATCGGGCTCGGGCCCTNCAGGCGCAAGNGCTGTGTGCCCGGTTCGGTGCCACACTGATCGCCCATGGCCCGGAAGATCGCGGTCTGAGCGGGCTGGCTGGCTGGCATATGAACGCCGAGGCGTTGCGGCACTGTGAGCGGCGCCCGTTGGGGCTTTCGGGTTGGTGGGGCGCGTCCTGCCATACCCCGGAGGAGCTGGAGCAGGCGGTTCGCCTGGGTGTGGACTACGTGTTTCTGTCCCCGGTACAGGTTACCCAAAGTCACCCGGATACCGAGCCTCTGGGCTGGGCGCGTTTTGCCGAATGGACGGCCGGAGTGCCCCTGCCGGTGTACGCCCTGGGCGGTGTGGGGCCCGAGGCCCTGCCGCAGGCAAAAGCCGCCGGGGCGCAGGGCATCGCGGGTATAGGGTACGCCTGGTAGGTTCTCGTGTCAGAGGGGCTGATCGTTCTCATCAAGGATCACCGGATCGCCCGGAATCTTGTGGCCTTCACTGGCCCATTCGCCCAGATCGATCATTTTGCAGCGTTCGCTGCAGAAGGGGCGGTAGGGATAATCCTCACTCCAGACAATCGTTTCGCCGCAGGTCGGGCAGTCCAGTTTGATGGGCTCGGGGGTCGGGTCAGTCATGGCTCGGGTCCGCAGTCACTCAATGGGCGGCCGTTATAGCACCGCCCGGCAGGTCAATTCAATCCCGTTGACGGATAATGGTCAACTGGATGGTGCCTACCCTGAATCCCCACTTGCGCAGGGTGGACTGGTTGATGATGGTGTCCTCGTCGACCCGCCACATCCAGTCCTCGACGTTCAGTGCCAGTTTGCGGTCTTTGTAGTCCACTTCGAGGACGTAATCCATTTTCAGGGCATTGCCGCTGGTTTCCGCCCGGCCCTCGCCGAGCACATCGCCGGCGGTGGCCTTGTAGCTGCCGTCTTCCTGAGGCTCCAGGGTCCAGTTGCGATGCTGGATTTCGCCATCGTCAAACTCGAAGCGCTCGGCCAGGCGACCGACACCCTCGTCATCCCAACTCGCTTCGATGGTCGCGTTGAAGTAGCGGGTCACCGTGCCACCGCGACTTTTCAGCACCCCGTGGGCCGTCAGGGACCCCTGAAAGAAATCTTCCAGCGTCAGGGCGGGTTCATTTCCCGCGTACTCCTGTACCTCGGTGGAGGAACAGGCCCCCAGTGTCAGTACCAGGCTCAATAAAAGCGCGCGCATAATTCTCTCCCCAGCCAGCGTGCCCATGGGTTTTACCTCAGAACAGGTCGGTAAAGGTGATGCCCAGGCCGATGGCGTTGGTATGGTGGTCATAGTCAATCAGGCTGTGGCCATAGCCGCTGAACACCTTCAGATAACCGCGCACGGTGGAGGAAACCGGAAAACTGTACCCCAGCTCCACCGCGCCGCGATTGTTCGAGCGCAGGTTATTGCGCAGCATCAGGCTCACTATGTTGTCTTTACGATGCCAGGCGGCAGACAGTTCAAAGTTGCCCATGTATTTGTGAATATCCGGATTGTCATCGCCGGTGGGGTCATCGGGGCCGTCGCCCTCGCTCTCCGGAATGCGGTACCAGGGGTTGAACGAAAACGCGAAGGGACCGCGTTCGAACACGCTGTTGACCATGATCCGGTCCCAACTGCGGGACAGATCGCCGCTCTGGCCATTGGACTGGTGGGTGATCATCACTTCGTTGAGCACATTGCGAAACCCGAAAATGTTCCAGTCGTTGACGAAACTCAGAATCAGTTCGGGTTGATGGTTGGTTTCCCGGAAGGGGCGGGAGATCTCCCGGTAGTAGGCCTGCCAGAGCGAGTGATTGGTGTAGGCCATGTACAGGTGGCCGTTGTCGCCGAAAATTCCCTCACGGATCAGGATTTTGACGCTCAGTTGAAACTCCACTTCGGTGCTCTGCTGGCTGGCGAGTGACGTGCCGGCCTCGGCGTAGGGGGCGGTGTTGCGTTCCTCCTGGTAGCTGACCGGGAGCAGGTAATTGCGCTTGTGGGGGGTGAGCAGAAAGCGGTTGGCGCGATTGAGCGCTTCCATGTTCAGGCGCCGCTCCAGCAGGCGACTGTTGCCACTGGGGTCGTCTTCCTGACCCGCGGTATCATCGCTCATGGCCGCCAGTGCCTGGCTGATGGCATCGCGCTGGCTGGAGTCTTCGCGCGCCAGGGTACTACATACGTCGCGTAGGCCATTGATTGACATGTCCCGGCCCGCGACGGTCACGGCAATCCTTAGGCACTGGTCCATTTCCTCGTCGGATAACTCCGTGCGGGTTGGCTCAGAGGCGTCATTGGCGTACACAGGGGCACAGAATACGAACAACCACAGTGAGAGTCGGGGCAAGCGCATGCAAAGGCAATCCTTGGGGTGACGATCAATAGCCCAAGGATACAGCAAACCGTCTGACAGTTTGAGAAACGGGACGCGCTTTAGGAGGTTTCGGGACGAACTGGCGCGCCAGTTTGCATCCAGCGCTCCAGATCCTGCTCGAGCCACTGGTTCAGAAGGACGATGCCGTTCTCCACCACCTGCAGGTAGACGTCAATAATGTCGGTTGCCACCTGGAACAGCCGGTTGCTGTCGGCGGTGATCGGCCCGCCGCCGAGCACGTCGCCCTCCACCATATTGAGCAGAAACATCAGTTTGAGCTCGTACCGCTTGAGTTCACCCAACTGGCCGAATTCCGGGCCGAGCACCTGTTCCAGGCGGCGGATCTGGTGGCGCAGCTTCTCGTTGTTGACCTGGGTGTTCTGGATGACGTATCGCAGCTTGCCGTCGTGGTGAGAGTCACAGTGGCCGACCGCCGCCGCATAACTGGACAGGGCCCGGATACGCCCGATCTGCTCGACCACGCCGGGCAACATCCGGGTGGAGAAGTGCAGTAACTCCAGCATCTGCACCCGGGTGGGCGCGTCGGCGTCGGAGTGATCCGAGGGGGCGGAGAGAGGCGCTTCGAGCGGGCGGGAAAGGCTGACCAGCATGGCCAGTAGCTGCTCGACCAGGTGGCAGTGCAGCTCGTAGTTGTCGATCACGCTGTCATCGTGCCAGTCCCGGCTGATGGTCAGCCAGGCGGTGTGCAGGTTTTCCCGCTCCCGTTCGCTGAGCAGATCGCTGCCCAGGGTGAACGCCTGCAGTGCCAGCAGGCGGCGCTCCAGGGTCTGTTGGAGTCGCTCAAAGTCAGGTTCAAATTGTCGGTTGCCCCCGAGCAGGGCCATGCTCATGCCCCGGTGTCGCTGCACTCCCTTGATCATATGGATCAATTGGCGGATCAACGACAGAGCATCCTGCCGGCGTCGGTAGTCCTGGACAAAGCGCGCAAACGGGGCGCGATCTATGCGAGCTTGTGGGGCATCAGTGACGTTCATTTGCGCTGTCATGGTGCATGCAGTATCCGGGTTTGAGGCGTCCGGGCCCGATAACCGGTGTGTTATCGGGGGCGGCGGTCGTCTTGTCATATCATTCAGCAACACTTGTGCCAGAGGTTGCCCTTGTGTGGCGTCAGACCTACTGACTTACGCTCGGGCCATGCAGCGGATGGCGGCAGCCGCCGCCGAGGTGCGGTTGTCCACACCGAGTTTGCGGAACACCTGCTCCAGGTGTTTGTTCACGGTACGCGGGCTCATGGAGAGAATCTGACCGATTTCCCGGTTGGTCTTGCCGTGGGCTATCCACAGCAGCACATCAGCCTCGCGGGTGGTGACACCAAAGATCTCTCGCAACCGATCCGTTTCGGATCCTTCCCCGGGTTGCTCCAATAGGCGCAGAAGGATGTCGGTGCCGCTCAGCGGTGCCAGGTATTCCAGGGTGAGTGCGGGAGACAGCCCTCGAAGAGGTAGTTTGTGTCCGGTTTGCGGCTGGTGGTTGAGCCATTCGCGTAACTGTCCGGCGAGTTGGTCCTGAGCCTGGGGCTGATTCAGTCCGGCGCGTTTCAGATGCGCCTGCACTTGTGGTGTGGTCCATAGCAGAGTGCCGCTGCGGTCAATGGCAAACAGGTATTGGCCGGCGGCGTCCAGCGCATTGTGCGCGCTCTGGGTAAGGCGGGCGTTGGTAATGTGCACCCGCATGCGTGCGACCAGCTCCTCGGGGTTGATCGGCTTGGTGATGTAGTCCACGCCTCCGGCGTTCAGCCCCTGAACCACGTGCTCGGTATCGCTCAGGCCGGTCATGAATATCACCGGAACATTGGTCAGGCGTGGGTTCTGTTTCAGCCGCTTGCAGGTTTCAAAGCCATCAATCTGGGGCATCAGAGCGTCCAGTAAAATGATGTCCGGCGTAATGTTCTGGGTGATGGTCAGCGCCTGTTGGCCCTCCAGTGCCACCAGCACGGTCATGTGTTCCGCCTCCAGTGCGTCGCTGAGCATGTGGATGCTTTCGATGGCATCGTCGACCACCAGAACCACGGGTTCAGAGGGGTTCTCGTTGGAGCTCATTGTCGGGTACCTGTAACAGTCGAATGATGGTTTCGAATTGGAATTGACCCGCCAATCGGGTCAGTGTCTGCACGAACTCTTCAGTGGCCAGGCCGTTCGCTTCCAGCTCCGCCAGGGCCTGCTGCAAGCCGCTTTTGTGGCCAATCAAAGCCAGCTTGCGTAGGGGTTGCAGATGCACTTCATCGGGCAGTGTCAGCGCGGTGATCCGCTTGTCGGAGCGGGGTGGTTGTGACGCAGGCGTACTGATCGCCACGGGTCGGGTGTGCCAGCGTAAATTGAGCTGTTGCCCCAACGTTTCCAACAGGCTGTTCAACCGTACCGGCTTGACGATATAGGCATCGTGCAGGGCAGTGTCCACGGCCTTGCCTTCGCTGGCATCGGCGGAAATCATCACCACAGGCTGGTAATAGTCCATGGCGCGAAGCTGGGCAACCAGCTCCCAGCCGTTGAGCCCGGGCATGGAGACATCCAACAGAATAAGATCCGGCGCCTCCTGTCGGACCCGGTCCAACACCGTGAGCGAATTGTCGACCTCAACGACATCAAACCCCAACGGTGTCAGCATGGCGTGCACCAGTTGGCGGTGCGAGGCCTCGTCATCCACCACCATGACGCGCTTGGCCTCGCCCCGGTAACCCTGAATGTCCTGGGCCTCGGTCGGCGCTATGTCCGAGGCGCCCCGAATGCGGCTCATCATCAGTGTCACTTTAAAGACGCTGCCTTGCCCGGGAGTACTCTGCAGGCTGATGTCGCCGCCCATAATATCGGTCAGCAATTGGGTGATGGTCAGCCCCAACCCGGTACCGGATACCTGTTCTCCAGGGCGGCGGATGCGTTCAAACGGGCGGAATATCCGCTGCTGATCGTCGGGCGAAATGCCTTCGCCGGAATCTTCAATCGTGAACTCTGCCACGTCGCTGCGGTATTTGACCCTCATGCTGACCCGGCCGTGAGCGGTGTATTTGATCGCATTGGACAGCAGGTTGATCAGAATCTGCCGCAGGCGCTTTTCGTCGGCGCGAACCAGAGGAGGCAACGGATCCTGACAGTGGTACTCGAACTGCAACCCCTTGCCTTCCGCCTGCAGCCGAAACATGTGCACCAGTTGTTCCAGTAGCGGGCCGAGGCGGACCTGATCGCGATGAAGATCCAGTCGGCCCGCTTCGATTTTTGAAATATCCAGCAGGCCTTCGATCAGGTCGGCCAGGTGCTCGCCGCTGCGGCGAATGACGCCCAGGGCGTCGCGCCGGTGAGGGGGAATCGCCGGGTCTTTCTCGAGCAGTTGCGCATACCCCAGCACCGCGTTCAGTGGTGAGCGCAACTCGTGGCTGATGCCGGTAAGGTACCGGCTTTTGGCCTGATTGGCGGCGTCGGCCTGTTCCTTGGCCCGCTGCAACGCCTGGTCGGTCTGTTCGTGTGCGTCGATTTCCTCCATCAACAAGCGGGTCTGGCGCTGCGACTCTTCCTGGGCGACGACCCGACTTTCATGGGCCAGCACGAACAACCAACTCACGACACCGGTAATGATTACCAGAATGAAAAACACTTTCCAGAGCAGGGCCGCAAAGAGCATGGCGGATACTTCATCAGGGAAGGCTGTCTGTTGGTAAATCAAGGAGAGCAGCACACCCGAGAACCCGTTGATCCCAATAACCAGTAACAGGAAATTACCCAGGCGGGCATTGATGTCGGGTATCAGCCAGGAGGGCAGCCAGCGGTGCACCCAGTTGCGGATCTGTTCAGGGTAGCTGGCGCCGGGTTTACAGAAGTCGTTGCATCGGGCGTCCAACGAGCAGCATAACGAACAGATGGGGCCGTCGTAGGCGGGACAGTGGGTGACATCCTCTTTATCAAACCGGTGTTCACAGATGCAGCACTGGTGAGTGGCGGCCGTGGGCGTCAGGATAATTGGCTCGCGGGCGATGTAGTACCGCCCGCCGGTTCGCCAGGCGATCAGTGGAGCAATAACCAGAGCGCTCAACAGAGTGATGAAGTGCGAGAGCGCCTGGAAGGTTTCGCCCCAGAAGCCGAGATAACCGATCACGCCGATCAGGGTGGCGGTGATCATGGTGCCGACGCCCACGGGGTTGATGTCGTACAGATGGGCGCGCTTGAATTCGATATGGGGTGGACTGAACCCCAACGGCTTATTGATCACCAGATCGGCCACCAGAGTGCCCACCCAGGCAATGGCGATCAACGCGTATAGCCCCAGGGTGTTCTCCAGTGCCCGATAGACTCCCAGCTCCATGACCAGCAAGGCAATGGTGACATTGAACACCAACCAAACCACCCGCCCCGGATGACTGTGAGTAAGGCGGGAGAAGAAGTTGGACCAGGCGATGGACCCGGCGTAGGCGTTGGTCACATTGATTTTCAACTGCGACAGGATGACAAACAGTCCGGCGATGGCCAGGGCCGCCGTGGGCGACTGGGTGACGTAGCCAAAGGCCACCTGATACATGTGGGTTGGGTCAATCGCTTCGTTCGCGGACATGCCGTGTGACAAGGCCAGCACCGCCAGAAAGGAGCCCGCCATCATTTTGAGGGCTCCGATCACAATCCAGCCCGGTCCTCCGGCGCTCAGGGCCAGCCACCAACGGCGACGCTGTTCCGGTTTGGGTTCGGGCATAAAGCGAAGGTAATCCACTTGCTCGCCAATCTGGGCAATCAGGGAGAAGATGACCGCAGAGGCCGCCCCAAAAAGCAGCAGATCAAACCCGCCACCGGCTTCGCGTGTGTAACTGGTCCAGTCCGACACCGACTGGAAGTCGGCCCATAGGATGAATGCAAACGGCAGCGCCTGCAGAAACACCCAAAGCGGCTGGGTCCAGAGCTGAAAGCGGCTGATAAAGGTGATGCCGTGCGTGACCAGCGGAATCACCACAACGGCACAGAGAACATACCCCCACACGATGGGAATGCCAAAGAGCATCTCCAACGCCATGGCCATAATGGCCGCTTCGATCGCAAAGAAAATGAACGTGAATGATGCGTAAATCAGGGAAGTAATGGTGGACCCGATATAGCCAAAGCCCGCCCCTCGAGTCAGAAGATCAATGTCGACGCCGTACTTGGCGGCGTAGTAGCTGATCGGAAAGGCCGTCAAAAGGATCACCAGGCTTACCGCCAGGATCGCCACCATGGCATTGGTAAACCCGTAATTCAGGGTGATTGCGCCACCGATTGCCTCCAGAGCCAGAAAGGAAATCGCACCCAGGGCGGTGTGTGCCACCCGGGCGGGCGACCAGCGCCGGGCTCGCTTGGCGGTGAAACGAAGCGCGTAGTCCTCCAGCGTCTGGTTGGCAACCCATTGGTTGTACTGACGGCGCACGCGGAAAATGGTCTGTTTGGCAGTCATGGCATTCGCTTATTGAATAACAGCCGGTGAAGGCATTGATCGGGCGATGTCCATGTCGGCCGTCGCCGTGCGCCGGTATGACGCATAGCGCCCGGGCAGGCGAACCAGGGTGGTGCACTTTGTATGGCCGGGCCGGAGCTCAGTGCGCTGAACCCGGCACTCCTTGAATCAGGTATCAATCTTTATGCCATCTGTGGCGTGCAGAACATTAAAGGCAAAGTGGGTGGTCGGTGGTATGGGGTGATTGACGTAGGTCTCTGCGGCATTTGTCGAATGGGCTCAGAAGGGAGGTGCGAGCAAAATGCAGAGCATGGGCACGGGCCAACCGATGTTCAGTCGCGTTTTCAAACCACCACACGAGGAAAGACCATGGTTACTGACTCACGCAAGCATACGCCGGGGCCGTCGCGCCGGCTTCTGAAAAGCCTGGCCGGGCTGACGGCAGGCCTCGCCATGAGTGCGTTTGGTGTCGCCCAAGAGGTGAATACCACCGGACTGGCGGTTACCGAAGACACTGTGAAAGTGGGTATTCTTCACTCAATCACCGGCACCATGGCCATCAGTGAGACCGGCTCAGTCCAAGCGGAAAAGCTCGCCATCGAGCAGATCAATGCCTCTGGAGGGGTTCTTGGTCGCCAGATCGAGTACATCCAGGAAGACGGCGCCAGCGATTGGCCCACGTTCGCTGAAAAATCCCGAAAACTGCTTCGTCAGGACAATGTAGCGGCGGTATTCGGTTGCTGGACTTCGGCCTCACGCAAAGCGGTTCTTCCGGTTTTCGAGCAATTTAACGGAATGCTGTACTACCCGACCTTCTATGAGGGGCTAGAGCAGTCGCCCAACGTAATCTATACCGGTCAGGAAGCCACACAGCAGATTCTTGCCGGTATCGACTGGGTGGTTGACGCCAAGGATGCCAAAACGTTCTATCTGCTTGGCTCAGATTACATCTGGCCCAGAACCTCCAACAAGATTGCCCGCAAGCACATTGACAAGCTGGGCTTGAAAGTTGTGGGTGAAGAGTATTACCCGCTTGGTCACACCCAGTTCAATTCGGTGATTAACAAGATCAAGCTGCGTAAGCCCGATGTGATTTTCGCCTCTGTCGTAGGCGGCTCCAATGTGGCTTTCTATAAGCAGCTGAAGGCAGCCGGTATCGATCTGACCGAGGAATCTCCCCTGGTTCTGACCATTTCAGTAACCGAGGATGAAATACTGGGTATTGGTGGCGAAAACGTCGAAGGCGCCTATGCCTCAATGAAGTACTTCCAAAGCCTGACGAACTCCAACAACGAAGAATTCGTCAAGGCATTCAAAGAGCGTTGGGGTGATGACATCGTGATCGGTGACGTAACCCAGGCGGCTTACCTTGGACCCTGGTTGTGGAAAGCGGCCGTTGAGAAAGCCGGCTCCTTTGATGTCGATAAAGTGCGCGAAGCTTCACCGGGTATTGAACTGACCACTGCACCTGAAGGCTACGTGAAGATTCACCCCAATCATCACCTATGGTCCAAAACCCGTATCGGTCGTGCCCAGGAGAATGGCCAGTATGAGGTGGTCTTTGAGACCGAAGAATTGATTGAGCCAGACCCGTTTCCGGAAGGTTATCAATAAGCGTCACTTCAAGACAGTGACATAAATAACCCCGCCTCCGGGCGGGGTTATCCCGGTAGAAAGACCAGCCCGGTTGGTTCAAGCGCACGCGGAGGCACCTTCCCATGTTTTCTGACTATTCCTCATCGGAGTTGATGTCGATTTTTGCCATGCAGGGTTTTGCAGGCCTGACACTCTTCTCTGTTTTTGTACTGATGGCCTTGGGTCTGGCCATTATTTTTGGCCAGATGGGCGTGATCAATATGGCGCACGGGGAGTTTATGATCCTCGGTGCTTATGTCACCTACATGACGTCTAACGTCTTTTCCCAATGGCTACCTGACCTGTACGGTTCCTACTTCTTTGTGGCTATAGCACTTGCCTTCCTGGCGGCCGCGCTCTTGGGCATGTTGGTCGAATGGTTGATGATTCGCCACTTATATCATCGTCCCCTGGACACCCTGTTGGCCACGTGGGGCCTGAGCCTGATTCTGCAACAAACCTATCGCTCGATTTTTGGCGCAAGGGAAGTTGGCGTGAGTATGCCCGACTGGATGATGGGCTCCTACCCGATAACGGACTTGGTGGAGGTTCCGATCAACGGCATATTTGTTATGTGCCTGTCGCTTGGGATTACCTTGGTAGTGGCGGCCCTGATGTATCGCTCGCGCTGGGGTACTCAGGTACGAGCCGTGGTTCAAAATCGACCCATGGCGGGTGCGGTGGGGATCAACACCCAAAAAGTGGACCGTATGACGTTCGCTTTGGGTTGCGGGATTGCCGGGATTGCCGGTGCCGCCTTTACCATGATCGGTTCCACGGGTCCCACTTCGGGCCAGCTGTACATCGTGGATACCTTCCTTGTGGTGGTTTTCGGTGGCGCTACAAGTCTGTTGGGTACGGTCGCTTCCGCGTTCACCATTTCGCAGGCGCAGTCGACCATGGAGTTTTTCCTCAGTGGTTCCATGGCCAAAGTGCTGACGCTGCTGTTCGTGCTGGGCATTCTGATGATTCGTCCTCAGGGCCTGTTTACCCTTAAAGTTCGTCGATAGGAGGACGGTACGATGACTGCGACCGGATTACGATCATTGTTTAGTCGTCACGATCTGCTCAGCTTTGCAGTGCTTGCCCTGCTGTTGATTGTGGTATTCCCTCTGGCGCTGGACGTGTTCCGGCTTGGTTTGATCGGTAAGTACCTGACCTACGCGTTTGTGGCCCTGGGGCTGGTGCTTTGCTGGGGCTACGGTGGCGTTCTCAGCCTGGGGCAGGGCGTGTTCTTCGGGATCGGTGGCTATATGATGGCCATGTTTCTCAAGCTCGAATCGTCCGACCCCGAAAGCACCGCGATTCAGTCCACGCCGGGCATTCCCGACTTCATGGACTGGAATCAGATTACCGAGCTTCCCTGGTTCTGGGAGCCGTTCTACAGCTTCGGATTTACATTGCTGGCGGTAATTGTTGTGCCTACGGTGTTTGCGTACCTGATCGGTGTAGCAATGTTCAAGCGGCGGGTAAGTGGGGTGTATTTTGCCATTATTACCCAGTCGATTGCTCTGATTCTCACCATCCTGATTATTGGGCAGCAGGGCTTCACTGGTGGCGTAAACGGTATCACTGACCTGAGAACGTTGTTGGGCTGGGACATCCGGTCAGACTTCGCCAAGTATGTATTTTATTTTATTTGCGTCGCGCTTCTGTTGACCTGTGTAGTAATCGCGCAGTTCATTCGCAAGAGCAAATTTGGACGAATACTGGTGGCGATGCGCGATGCGGAAGATCGCATCCGGTTCTCCGGTTATGATGTAGCCAACTTCAAGGTCTTCGTGTTCTGCGTGGGCGCGACATTTGCGGCTATCGGCGGCGCAATGTTCACTCTTCAGGTTGGCTTCATGTCCCCAAGCTTTATCGGCATTGTCCCCTCCATTGAAATGGTGATCTTCTGCGCCGTTGGCGGCCGCTTGTCTCTGTTTGGTGCGGTCTATGGTGCGGTGTTGGTGAGTTGGGCTCGATCCATTTTCTCGGAGAGCTTTCCTGAGTTGTGGCTGTTCGCCATGGGTGCGTTGTTTATCGGTGTTGTGCTGGCGTTCCCCAACGGCCTTGCGGGACTCTATGACCAGTATGCCCGCGGTCATGTGACCAAGGCGCTTGATCGTTGGGTTGACCAGCTTACCCGTTCTGATTCTAGCCGCACTGCCCAAGGAGTTGCCCATGAACGCCAGTAACACAGATTTTGTCCTGGCGGTGGAGAACCTGACTGTTTCCTTTGATGGGTTCAAAGCCGTGGATGACCTGACATTGTATGTCAATGAAGGAGAGATCCGGGTGATTATTGGTCCGAACGGGGCCGGTAAAACAACGGTTCTGGATTTGATTTGCGGCCGTACCCGGTCAACTCAGGGCTCTATCAAATTTCGCAACCGCGAGCTGACCAAGATGACCGAGTCCGACATTGTTAAGTCGGGTGTGGGCCGAAAGTTTCAGACCCCTTCGGTGTACAACGATCTGACCATTTTCGAGAACCTCGAGATTTCCTATCCGAAAGGGAGAAACGTTTTCGGCTCGCTTTTTTTCAAGCGAGACGAAACCATCATCCGCAAGTGCGAAGAGATCGCGGAAATGATCCTTTTGAAGGATCAGCTTCATGAGTCTGCGGGACTGTTGAGTCACGGCCAAAAACAGTGGCTTGAAATCGGCATGTTGCTGATTCAGGACCCTGACCTTTTGATGTTGGACGAGCCGGTCGCCGGGATGTCCGTCACTGAACGTCAGGAAACCGCCAAACTGCTTCGACGTATTTCCCAGAATCGGTCGGTGATCGTTATTGAGCACGACATGCAGTTCGTTGCCGAGATTGCTGACAAAGTGACCGTCCTGCATCAGGGTAAAATTCTGACCGAAGGGGCGATTGAAAAAGTCAAGAACGATCCGAAGGTTATTGAAGTTTACCTTGGCCACTGAGTGAGAGAGGACTCATCATGCTTAATGTATCCGATTATCGAGTCAGTTATGGCCAGAGCGAAATTGTGCATGGTCTGGATTTTACCGTGCAACCCAATGAGATTGTCGCCGTGATGGGCCGCAATGGCATGGGCAAAAGCACCCTGATGAAAGCGCTGATGGGAGTTATTCCCGAATCCGGCGGAACGGCGACGCTGGACGGGAAGCAGATATCCGGTATGAAAAGTCATCAGCGAGTCAGCCAGGGGCTGGCCTATGTGCCCCAGGGACGGATGATTTTCTCCAGTATGACCGTGCGCGAAAACATTCAGACCGGTCTGACTTCAACGGGGCGACGAGCCGTTCCGCGTGATCTCTACGATATGTTTCCGGTATTGCTGGAAATGCGTAACCGACGGGGCGGTAACTTGTCGGGTGGACAGCAACAGCAGTTGGCAATCGCTCGCGCCTTGGCGAGCGATCCCAAAGTGTTACTGCTGGATGAACCCACAGAGGGGATACAACCTTCCATCATCAAGGAAATCGCCCAGACCCTGAAAGAAATCCGCGATCAGCGTGGCCTGACCATTGTGGTGACCGAGCAGGTACTGAGCTTCGCCCTGGATGTGGCCGATCGTATCCTGGTAGTGGAGAAGGGGAAGATTGTGCACGAGGAAGCCCGAAGCAGTGTCGATGCCGAGAAAGTGGCGTCCTATCTATCCGTTTAAGTGAGGTAATCTACTATGCGACACGGTGATATTTCCAGCAGTGACGATACCGTCGGCGTAGCCGTCGTCAACTACAAAATGCCGCGCCTGCACACCAAAGCCGAGGTACTCGATAACGCCCGGGCCATTGCGGACATGTTGGTGGGGATGAAAAAAGGACTGCCCGGGATGGACCTGGTGATCTTTCCCGAATACAGCACCATGGGCATCATGTATGACCAGGACGAGATGATGGCCACCGCCGCCACCATTCCGGGGGAGGAAACGGAAATTTTCTCCGAAGCCTGTCGCAAGGCCAATACCTGGGGGGTGTTTTCCCTGACCGGCGAACGCCACGAAGACCATCCCAACAAGGCACCCTACAACACCCTGGTGTTGATCAATAATCAGGGTGAGATCGTTCAGAAGTACCGCAAGTGCATCCCCTGGTGCCCCATTGAAGGCTGGTACCCCGGCGATCGCACCTACGTTACGGAAGGACCGAAGGGCATGAAGATCAGTCTGATCATCTGTGACGATGGCAACTACCCGGAAATCTGGCGAGATTGTGCCATGAAAGGGGCCGAGTTGATCGTTCGCTGCCAAGGCTATATGTACCCGGCCAAAGATCAACAGGTGATGATGGCCAAATCCATGGCCTGGGCCAACAACTGCTATGTGGCGGTGGCCAACGCCACGGGGTTCGACGGCGTCTACTCTTATTTTGGTCACTCTTCATTGATCGGCTTCGACGGTCGGACACTGGGCGAGTGCGGCGAAGAGGATATGGGTGTGCAGTACGCCCAGCTCTCGGTCAGCCAGATTCGCGATGCCCGCGCCAATGACCAATCCCAGAACCATCTGTTCAAACTGCTGCATCGGGGATATTCCGGTATCTATAATTCCGGTGACGGCGATCGCGGCGTGGCCGAGTGCCCGTTTGACTTCTATCGCACCTGGGTGATGGATGCGGAGAAGGCGCGGGACGATGTCGAGGCCATGACCCGTTCCACCATCGGGGTTGCGGAATGTCCGGTGGGCGAGCTGCCTCACGGTGGCCGCGAGAAAACCGTCGGGTAAGGCGGTTCCATGCCATTCATCAATGATCGACTGGAAGATCAGGCGCTGCGCGAGGCGCTGACTCCGGCGGCGTCTGCGCCTGAGCCGTCCCGGTCGGCCTCGTCGCCGGGCGAGTCGCGCTTGGGGGCCTCGCGTTTTCTGTTTGATCCGGAGACGGTATCGGCGGTTCTGCGTCAGAGGATCCGCGGCCAGCCCGATGCATTGACGCAAATCGATCGTGAATTGACCCGCGTCAAAGCCGATATCGGAGAGCCGGATCGCCCGCTGGCGGTATTTCTGTTGGCGGGCCCTACCGGGGTCGGTAAAACCGAAACGGTTCGGGCTCTGGCCGAAGCGTTGCACGGGAAGGCCGATGCCTTCTGCCGGGTGGATATGAATACGCTGGCCCAGGATCATTACACCGCTGCCATCACCGGTGCGCCTCCGGGTTACGTCGGTAGCAAAGAGGGCCACAGCCTGATCGATGAAGAGGCCATACGCGGCAGTTTCAGTCGTCCCGGTGTGGTGTTGTTTGACGAGCTGGAGAAAGCGGGCCCGGAAGTGCTGCGCAGTCTGTTGGGGGTACTGGACACCGGGCGGTTGCGTCTCACCTCCGGGCAGAAGCAGCTGGATTTTCGAAACAGCCTGATCTTTATGACCAGCAATCTGGGGGCGGCGGATCTGGCGCGCCACCTGAACCGTTGGCAAACCGGCTGGCGCCGTTTCTGGCCCCGTTCGGAGCCCGTGCAGCAGGCCGCACTGCGTCAGCGGGTTGAGCGCGCACTGGATCGCGGGCTGGACCCGGAGTTTCTCAATCGCATTGATAACGTGTTGATCTACTATCCGCTGCCTTCGGAAGCACGACCGGGGGTGGTGGCGGAACTGCTGGTTCAGTTCAATCGACGCCTGCGGTCCAAGGGGTGGCAATTGCAAGTGTCCCGGGCGTTGATGAGCCGGGTGGAGCGCAAGGGCTTCGATGCCCGGTTTGGGGCGCGGGCGTTAAAGCGACAGTTCCGTCAGCAGGTGGAAGTACCGGTGGCACAGTTTCTGTTGGAACGGCCGGAGTTACGCCCGGACAGTGCGAAGCCAAAGATGCCACCGCAGGCCGAATCAGAGCTGCGCCAGATGTATTGCGATTGGCAGCACGGGCGGGTCATCTGTCGACAGGTGTGGGCCCGCAAAAGTGAGTACGTCAAATGACGCAGAGCCGGGGCCAATTGTCGTATGGGCCCAACGGCAGGCGCCTTTGATAATGAGCGTACACGGGCCAGAGGTATATGCACCTCGGCCCGAAATGCTAACGCCTCATTCCCTGTCAGGAGCCAAGCCATGACTGAAACCATCATCAAAATCGATCTGAACCAGACCCCCTACGAGAATGACAAGGTACACAATCGCTGGCACCCGGACATTCCCATGGTGGCCACGGTCAAACCGGGGGACGACTTTATCGTCGAGTGCTACGACTGGACCGGTGGGCAGATCGCCAACAACGACAGCGCCGATGATGTGCGCGATGTGGATCTGACTCAGGTGCACTTCCTGTCCGGACCGATCGGGGTTGAAGGTGCCGAACCCGGCGATCTTCTGGAAGTGGATATTCTGGATATCGGTACCTTCGAGGAAAGCCAGTGGGGCTTTAATGGCTTTTTCTCCAAACAGAATGGCGGCGGCTTCCTGACCGAACATTTTCCCGAAGCGCAGAAATCCATCTGGGATTTCAAAGGCATGTTCACCAAGTCCCGGCATATCCCCGGGGTGGAGTTCGCCGGTCTGATTCACCCTGGCCTGATCGGCTGCCTGCCCTCCAAGGAGATGTTGAAAGAGTGGAACACCCGTGAGCAGGGCCTGGTGGACACCGACCCGGAGCGGGTGCCGCCGCTCGCGGCACTGCCCTATGCCGATACCGCGCATATGGGGCGCATGGATAAAGACTCGGCCAAGAGCGCTGGCGCCGAAGCGGCGCGCACCGTACCGCCCAGAGAGCACGGCGGTAACTGCGACATCAAGGACCTGTCACGCGGTTCGAAAATCTATTTCCCGGTGTACGTCAAAGAAGGCGGCCTGTCCGTGGGCGATCTGCACTTCAGCCAGGGCGATGGCGAAATCACCTTCTGTGGTGCCATTGAAATGGCCGGCTGGATTCACCTGCGGGTCAATCTGGTGAAAGACGGCATGGCCAAGTACGGCATCAAGAATCCGATCTTCAAACCCAGCCCGATTACGCCCAAGTACGACGACTACCTGATCTTTGAAGGTATTTCGGTGGATGAATATGGCAAGCAGCACTACCTGGATGTGCACGTCGCCTATCGTCAGGCTTGTCTCAATGCCATCGAATACCTGACCAAGTTTGGCTACACCAAAGCCCAGGCCTACGCCATTCTGGGATGCGCGCCGGTACAGGGGCATATCAGTGGGGTGGTGGACATTCCCAACGCCTGTGCCACCCTGTGGTTGCCCACCGATATCTTCGATATCGACGTCAACCCCAGTGCGTCCGGCCCGGGCGCCAAGGTCAGTGGTGGTATGGATGTACCCCTTTCGAAGGATAAGGAGTAAGCATCATGCCGGTCTACGACTACAAGTGCGCCGAACACGGGCTGTTTCACCAGCTGGCGACCTTCGAGCAGAGCGCTGAGCCACAGGCTTGTCCGAGCTGCGGCCAGTTAGCGGCCCGGGTGATTGTCCTGCCCCCGGAGCTGAAAGCCATGTCCAGGGAGAATCACACGGCCCACGAGCGCAATGAAAAGAGTCAGCATCAGCCGGTATTCTCCACCACGGAGGCCCGGGCGGATGCCCGGGAGCGGCAGGCCCATGCGCATCGAAAAGGCAAACCCTGCGGATGCCACGATGGCGGCAAACTCCGCTCGGCGCTGATGTACACCGCCGATGGCAAAAAAATGTTCCCCAGTATGAGGCCCTGGATGATCAGTCACTGAGCTCCGGTGGTTGATTGAAATTTGCCCCTGACTGGGGCAGACTCGAAGCCGATGGTCAGCGGTAACGACCCGGCTTCGAATTCAATCACCGTTTACAAGGACTTCAGTTATGGCCTTTCCAATACTTCCCCGCACGTTGATCGCGTCGCTGTGCGCCCTGGGTTTCAGTCTGGGAGCACAAGCGGAATCCCTCGATATCAGACCCGGCCTCTGGGAACACCAGGTTTCCATGAAAAGCGAAAGCGGCCAGTTGGAGCAGCAGCTGGAAATGGTGCGCCAACAGATGGAAGCCATGCCGCCGGCCCAGAAAAAGATGATGCAGGACATGATGGCCGAGCAGGGCCTGTCCATGGACTTCAGTAACCAGACCGTACGCAATTGCCTGACCGAAGAAGAGGCCGCACGAGGCGAGTTCCAGTGGGGCGAGAACACCGACTGTGAACACAACGTGGTCAGCCGCGGCGACCAGACCCGCATCGAGTTTACCTGCCCGGACGAACAGGCCCAGGGTGAGATGGTGCTGGATGGGGATACGGCGTATACCGGTCAGTCCACGGCGCTGATGGATTTTGGCGGGTCCCCGGAAAAGGTCACCATTACCCACAGTGGTCAATGGATCAGTGCTGACTGCCCCTGACTGAGGGACTTCGCGCCACCACGGTTGCGAAAAAGGCCTGGCTCACCCACTATATTGGCTATTCAGGATAAGTAAGCACGCGTGAATCATAGCCAATCATAGGAGCCATCCCGTATGAGCCAGGACCATCGCCGCCGATACTCCAGCCCCGTGGTGGACGGGGTCGGTAAATCCGCCAGTCGCGCCATGCTGCGCGCCACCGGGTTTACCGACGAGGATTTCCGCAAACCCCAGGTCGGTATCGCCTCGACCTGGAGCAACCTGACCCCCTGCAATATGCACATCGACGGCCTGGCCCGAGAAGCGGCCGACGGCGCCGATGGTGCGGGTGGGAAAAGCCTGATTTTCAACACCATCACCGTCTCCGACGGCATCGCCAACGGCACCGAGGGGATGAAGTATTCCCTGGTTTCCCGCGAGGTCATTGCCGATTCCATCGAGACCGTGGCGGGTTGTGAGGGCTTTGACGGCCTGGTAGCCATCGGGGGTTGCGACAAGAATATGCCGGGTTGTCTGATGGGCCTGGCGCGGCTGAACCGCCCGTCCGTTTTTGTCTATGGCGGTACCATCAAGCCCGGCGCCAATCACACGGACATCGTCTCGGTGTTTGAAGCGGTGGGTGCGCACGCCAAGGGCGATAAAACCCTGATCGAAGTGAAGCAGATCGAGGAGACCGCCATCCCCGGTGCCGGCTCCTGTGGCGGCATGTACACCGCCAACACCATGGCCTCGGCCATCGAAGCCATGGGCATGAGCCTGCCCGGCAGCTCCGCCCAGAACGCCGAGGACAACGACAAGCTGGCCGACTGCCGCGCCGCCGGGGCCGCCGTGCTTACCCTGTTGGAAAAAGATCTCAAGCCCCGGGACATCATGACCCGCGAGGCGTTTGAAAACGCCATCACCGTGGTCATCGCCCTGGGCGGCTCCACCAACGCCGTGCTGCACCTGCTGGGCCTGGCCCACACCGTGGACGTGGATCTGACCCTGGAAGACTTCACCCGCATCGGCGCCCGCGTCCCGGTGCTGGCGGACCTTCGCCCCAGCGGTCATTACATGATGAGTGAGCTGGTTGCCATCGGCGGTATTCAGCCCCTGATGAAGATCCTGCTGGAGGCCGGCCTGCTGTACGGCGACTGCATGACCGTTACCGGCCAGACGCTGGCGGAAAACCTGGCCAGCGTTAAACCTTACCCCGAAGAGCAGGACATCATTCACGCCCTCGACAACCCGGTGAAAAAGGACAGCCACCTGCGCATTCTCTACGGCAACCTGGCGCCCACCGGCGCGGTGGCCAAGATTACCGGCAAGGAAGGTACCCAATTCACCGGCCGGGCCCGGGTGTTTCACTCGGAAGAGGAAGCCACCGACCGGATCATGGATGGCACCGTGGTGGCCGGGGATGTGCTGGTGATCCGCTACGAGGGCCCCAAGGGCGGCCCCGGCATGCGCGAGATGTTGACCCCCACGTCGGCGATCATGGGCAAGGGACTGGGGGATTCGGTGGCGCTGATCACCGACGGCCGCTTCTCCGGCGGCAGCCACGGTTTTGTGGTGGGGCACGTCACACCAGAAGCGCAGGACGGTGGCCCGATTGCTCTGGTGGAGGACGGTGACGAAATCGTGATCGACGCTGAAGCCAACACCATTTCGGTGACGGTGGACGACGCCGAGCTCGACCGCCGCCGCAAACTCTGGCAAGAACCACCACTACGCTACACCCGAGGCGTCCTGGCCAAATACGCCAAAACCGTCAGCTCAGCCTCGGAGGGTGCTGTTACCGATAAGTAGGGCACGTATGCAGTGCCGCTCTTGAGAGGTTTAACCTCGGTGCTTTGTCGTTGAGTGCTCCGCCTGGGTATACCCTTGTGAGACACGCCGTAAATACATCCCTGTAGGCTCGATCGCCTGCCGTCCAGGCAGGCGACGGTCTCACAAGGGTATACCCAGCCTCCGCGGTGTTAGCTTAACGTCTCGGGAACTAGCACCCACGCCAAACTCTCCAAGGCTTTCAGTGCCAACGTAACGTTTGGGCAACGGCGGATGCGGGCTTCTCCCTTATCCGCCCTACGCGGGTTTATACCGCTGCGCTCGGCCGTAGGGCGGATAAGCGCAGCGCATCCGCCGTTGCCCAAGGTGCCGTACGAAAGGCGCTAGCTCCCGGAACGATACGTTGGCACCGCGGAGGGAGGGAATACCCTCCCGCAGCACTCTGAGCGAAGTAACACCCTGAGCTAGTGCCAAACAGAGCCTGCCCCACGGTGGGAGAAAGAGGTGGTTTCCTGTATACTTCGCGCAAAGTTTGTACAGTAGGTGATCGTTTTGATTGGAAAACTCTTCAAAAAGCTGGCCGGGGACTCCAAACCGGCCAACAACTCCGAGACCCGCAAAGGGCGCAGCCCCAAAAATCAAACCGACAACCCCCGCAGCGGCGCCGAGCAAAAGCCCCGCAACGGCAAGCCCGGCGGCAACCGTCGGCGCAAACCGCGCCGTGCCCAAGGCTCCGGCGGGCGTGCAAACTCGCAGGAAAAGCAGGGCCATCCGGAGCAGAAAAGCCAAAAGGGCCAGCCGGAGAAGAGCGGCAACCCCGAGGCCAACAACGAGCCCGGAAACCAAGGCTCCGGCAAGAAAGGTGGCAACCGCCGCCGGGGCCGGAACAACAATCGCCGCCGAGGCGGCCAAAACAAGAGCAACAATAAACCTATGGCCAACCAACCCTGGGATATCTCACAGTTTCCGGTGCCCGAAGTCGAAGGCAAACTGCGCTTTCACGATTTCGGGCTTGAAAATGACCTGATGCACGCCATTGCCGACCTGGGCTTTGAGTACTGCTCCCCGATTCAGGCGCAATCCCTGCCTCTGGCTCTGCAGGGCAAAGACGTGGTGGGCAAGGCCCAGACCGGTACCGGTAAAACCGCGGCCTTCCTCACCGCCGTGATCGACGACCTGCTCAAACACCCCATTGAAGAACAGCGTTATGCCGGCGAGGCGCGGGCCCTGGTGATTGCGCCCACCCGCGAGCTGGTCATGCAGATCGCCGATGATGCCAAGCTGCTGTGCAAGTACACCGACCTGCAGATCCACACGCTGGTTGGCGGTATGGATTACGGCAAGCAGCAGCGCCGCCTGCACGACAGCCTGGTGGACATTCTGGTGGCCACCCCGGGTCGTCTGCTGGACTTCTGCCGCCAGCGCGATGTGTTTCTCGACCAGTTGGAAATTCTGGTAATCGACGAAGCGGACCGGATGCTCGATATGGGCTTTATTCCGCAAGTGCGCCAGATCGTGCGTCAGACACCCAAGAGGGAAGACCGGCAGACTCTGTTCTTCTCGGCCACGTTCACAGAAGAGGTCGAGCGTCTGGTGGAGCAGTGGACTCACGAGCCCACCACCATTGAAATTCAGCCCGAGAGTGTGGCGACCGACACGGTGGAGCAACATGTCTACCTGGCGGCGACCGAAGAAAAGTATCCGATGCTCTACAACCTGATTCAGCAGGACGATGTGGAGAGCCTGATCGTGTTTGCCAACCGCCGGGACCAGTGCCGCGACCTGCACGAGAAGCTGCGCCGCCACGATATCAAGGTGGGTTTGCTGTCGGGCGAGATTCCCCAGAACAAGCGGGTCAGCACCCTGAATGCCTTCAAGGAAGGTGATCTGAAAGTGTTGGTCGCCACCGATGTGGCGGGCCGGGGCATCCATATCAGCGGCATCAGCCATGTGGTGAATTTCACCCTGCCGGAGGAGCCGGAAGATTATGTGCACCGCATCGGTCGTACCGGCCGGGCGGGCAAGCACGGCACCTCGGTCAGTTTTGCCTGCGAGGACGATGCGATGTTGTTGCCGCCGATTGAAGAGCTCTTGGGCGAGTCGATCAAGTGCGAGCAGCCGCCGGAGGAGTTGTTGGCCGAAACCCCACCCATGAAACCCGCCGCGCCCCGGCGCCGTTCGTCGGGCGGCAGTGGTGGTCGCCCAGGCGGCAATCGCAGCGGCGGCGGACGCGGTCGGCCTCGTAGTTCGTAGCGTTTGATTTGGGTAACGGCGGATGCGCTTCGCTTATCCGCCCTACGCGAGTTTATACCGCTGCGCTCGGCCGTAGGGCGGATAAGCCGAAGGCGCATCCGCCGTAACTAAACGTGACGGCTTCGCCAAGTTCGCCACAAGAAAACCCCAACCCCCCAAGCCAGCCCAATCACCGCTCCATATAAATGCGCATCCACCGCTACCGGGACGGGCAAAAGCTCGTGTGACGTGTCATACCCGGGCCACTGTTCCTGCACAATTTTATAAGCCACCACCGCCAAGGCCAGACCGCTCATCCAGGGTGTCTGCTTGAAGGTGATGATCACTCCCGCTACCAGCAGTCCATGCAATGCACCGGACAGCCCCGCGTAATAATCCAGGTCGGTGTTGAACCACTGAATCCCGATGCCCACGCCCAGTAAACAGGTCAACAACAAAGGGCCATAGTGGCGCAGCGAAATATCCTGAAACAGAATCCAGCCGCATAGCATGAAGGCACCCAGGTTCATCGCCAGGTGGTAGGGGCCGTAGTGAATCCAGTGGCCGGTGAGCAGCCGCCAGAGTTCGCCCTGGCTGACGGCGTTGCGGTTGAGTTCGAGTAGGGGCTCGGTCACGCTCTGCAGTGCGCCGAGCAATACCATCATCACGCTCAACCCCAGTGTGAGCCAGAGGCTGGGCGTGAAACGGAGGAAGGGCAAGGCCGGTTACTCGGCGCCGGCCTGTTTCAGGGCGGCGATGTACTCGTCCGCCAGGCGGTGGTCTTTGATGGTCTGCAGAAAGGTCTTGCCGTCGGGGCCGGGGGCGTTCAGGTTGTGGCCGCGCTCGACAAAAAAATGCACAAAGGTGGCAAAGTTTTCTTCACGCATGCCGCGGTAGGCTTTCTCCAGCAAGTGAAAGTCCGGGTCCATCCCTTCGGGGGCCGGATACTGGAAGAAGCTTTTGATACGCTCATCATCAAACACTTCGCCCAGAACTTTCTTTTTGTCTTTCTTCAATTCGCTCATGACTGCTTTTATCTCCACGTGGCTGAAGGGATTTAACCTTCCAGCTTCTTGATCAGAATTTCGTTGACCGCTTGGGGGTTCGCCTGACCTTTGCTGGCCTTCATGATCTGGCCGACAAAGAAGCCGAGCATTTTCGGGCGCTTGGCCGGGTCGGCGTTGCGGTAATTGTCCACCTGTGCCTGGTTGTTGGCGATCACTTCGTCCACCATTTTTTCCAGCGCGCCGGTATCGGATACCTGTTTCAGGCCCTGTTTTTCAATGATGGTGTCGGCATCGCCTTCACCCTGGGTCATGGCCTCAAACACTTTCTTGGCGATTTTGCTTGAAATGGTGCCGTCTTTGATGCGCTCGATCAGGCCGCCCAGTTGCACCGGAGTGACCGGTGATTGCGCGATGCCGATTTCCTCTTTGTTCAGGTAGGCGGACAGGTCTGCCATGATCCAGTTGCCCGCCAGTTTGGCTTCGCCGCAGGCTTTGACCGTGGCTTCAAAGTAGTCCGCCGTGGCACGGTCGCCGGCCAGTTGGCCCGCGTCGTATTCGGGCAGATCGTATTCCTTGATGAAGCGGTCACGCCGCGCTTCCGGCAGTTCGGGCATGTCTTTGCGCACGGCTTCGATGAACTCATCGTCGATGATCACCGGTAGCAGGTCCGGGCAGGGGAAGTACCGGTAATCGTTGGAGTCTTCCTTGGTGCGCATGGAGCGGGCGGTTTTGGTATCGCCGTTGTACAGGCGGGTTTCCTGTACGATTTTCCCACCATCTTCGAGTACGTCGATCTGCCGTTCGACTTCCAGAGCAATGGCTTCTTCCATAAAGCGGAAGGAGTTGAGGTTTTTGGTTTCGGTGCGGGTGCCGAGTTCTTCCTCGCCTTTGAGTCGCACGGAGATGTTGACGTCAAAGCGCATCGAGCCCTGGGACATGTCGCCGTCGCAGATTTCCAGGGAGGTGACGATGTTGTGCAGCTGTTTGGCGAAGGCCACGGCTTCTTCGGCGCTGCGCATGTCCGGTTCGGTAACCACTTCGATCAGCGGGGTGCCGGCGCGGTTCAGGTCGATGCCGGTCATGCCGTGGTAGTCTTCGTGCAATGATTTGCCCGCATCTTCTTCGAGGTGGGCGTGGTGGATACGCACGCGCTTGGTCCGACCGCCTTCCAGTTGCAGGTCGACGTAGCCCGGGCCGACGATGGGTTCGGCCAGTTGGGTGGTCTGGTAGCCTTTGGGCAGGTCCGGATAGAAGTAGTTTTTCCGTTCGAATACGGAGCGCTTGCCGATTTCGGCATTGACCGCGAGGCCGAATTTGACGGCATTTTTGAATGCCTGTTCGTTGGCCACGGGCAGGGTGCCGGGCAGCGCCAGGTCGACGGCGCAGGCCTGGGTGTTGGGCTCAGCGCCGAAGGCGATGCTGGCGCCGGAGAATAATTTGGTGTTGGTGGAAAGTTGCACATGCACTTCCAAACCAATGACTGTTTCCCATTCCATCTTTAGTAACCTTAATTCGGTTGGTCTTGGGTGTTTTGTTTGAGTCCGGCTTGT
>NZ_NZQP01000020.1:0-64518 GCF_002695945.1 Marinimicrobium sp.
CCTGATTCTCGGGAGCCACCAACAGATCGAGCGGGATCTGGCGACCGTCGACCAACTCACTCAACTCTACAACCGTCGCTATTTCTTTACCACCTGCGGGCCCCTGTTCGGGCAGTCTCAGGAGGATGGTCAGCAGCCCGTGGTGATCGGCCTGCGGNTNCTNAANCTGACCGAACTCAACCAGNGGCTCGGGCTGGANGCCGGNGATGACATTCTGCAGCGNGTTGGTAANGCCATACGCCGCTACCTGCGCCACGGACAGNTCGCCGCCCGGATGGGCGGCCGACGGTTTGCNGTGTTTCTACCNGACNGCACGGNGCATGATGCCGATCACCTGGCCCGGCAGATTGTCGCGCGGCTGGAGCATGTGCTGATGACCGACGCCCGGGGCGAGGATCTGCTGGTGCAGGTTCAGNTCAACTANCANGTCGGCNTGGCCCNGGANGNGGACACGCTGGAGACGCTCGTCCGGCGAGTCNGTANNGACGATNCCGACACNGNAAAAAACCCGGNGCNGTGACGCGTNANCGNAAGCACANTNCCCGNNCGACGNNNNGTGNNAGACGGNCNATGGTGGATGACGGCCTTTGGCCTTATGCCACCCTACCNACCAANGTCGNGGGTGACATAAAGCCNNGTNGCNGGATCAGCCGGTGTTNCGCATNCCNGCNGCNATACCCGCCATGGTCACCTTGAGCGCCTTTTCCAACTCCGGACTGATTTCCTTNCCNCTGCGGTAGCGCTTGAGCAATTCAACCTGCAGATAGCTCAGCGGGTCCATGTAGGGTTTGCGCACCCGCAGGGCGCGCTGCAACATGGGCTCCTCGCTCAACAGCTCGTCCTGATGCTTGATCCGGTTGATCAGCACTTCCAGCGCACTCAGGTCCGCCCGCAGNTGCTGCCCCAGNCCNTGCANCTCNGANGGCACCAGCTCTTTCTCGTAATAGCTGCAGATCGGCAGNTCGGCCTTGCCCACCACCATTTCCAGCAGNTCCAGGAAACTGGAGAAGAANGACCAGTTTTCCAGCATATCCACCAGAGTGGANGGCGCATTNTCCANNGCNTANTCCAGCGCCTGGCGGGTACCGAGCCAGGAGGGCAGGTTCAGGCGCACCTGCATCCAGGCAAACACCCAGGGAATGGCCCGCAGGCTGTCTACCCCACCGGTGGCCTTACGCTTGGCTGGGCGACTGCCCAGGGCCAGCAGGTTCAATTCCTGCTCCGGCGTCAGGCTGCGGAAATAGGGCACGAACTTCGGGTGGCCGCGCACCACATTGCGGTAGGCCTCCAGGCTGCTCTGAGCCATGCGCTCGATCAGGTCCCGCCACTCCTGGGACGGCCCCTTGTGCGGCATCAGGGTCGCCCGGAGGGTGGCCGACACATAGGTGGAGAAGCTGCTGAACGCCACGCGGGACTGGCCGAACTTGTAGCGGATCATCTCGCCCTGCTCGGTCACCCGGATCTGCCCTTTCACCGAGCCCGGCGGCTGGGAGGCCATGGCCTTCTCCACCGGGCCGCCACCGCGACCGACGGTGCCGCCGCGGCCGTGGAACAGAACCAGCTTGACGTTCTGTTGCTCGGCAATGTTTACCAGCTTTTCCTGCGCCTTGTACTGGGCCCAGGTCGCGGCGAACTTGCCGGCGTCCTTGGCGGAGTCGGAGTAGCCGATCATCACAGTCTGGCGGGCGCCGGTGTATTCCTGGTACCAGGGAATCTGCCACAGCCGACCCATCACCTCCGGCGCCCGATCCAGGTCGTCCAGGGTTTCAAACAGGGGCACGATGGGCATATTCCAGGTCATGCCGCATTCGCGCAGCAGCAACGCCACCACCATCACGTCCGACGGTTGCTGAGCCATGGAAATCACGTAGTGGGACAGGGTCTCCCGGGGTTCCTGAGCGATCACCTTGCAGGTGGCCAGCACCTCTTCGGTTTCCTCGCTCATGGGCCAGTGCGCCGGCAACAGTGGGCGCTTGTTGTTGAGCTGCTCGAGCAGAAATTCCTGCCGCTGCTCTTCGCTCCACTCCAGGTAGCTGCCCAGCTCCAGATACTGGGTCAGCTCGTCCATCGCCTTCACGTGGCGCTCGCCATCCTGACGGATATCCAGCGGCACCAGGTTGATACCAAAGCTCTGCACCCGGCGGATGTTGTCCAGTACCGGGCCGTTGGCGATGTGCGGGAAGCCCACTTCGCGCAGCGACTCGAAGCACATAAGCAGGGGCTCGAGCAGGTCTTTGCGCTCGGTGATCACCGCATCGTTCCACTCGGGAGAGCGGCCCTCAAGACGCGCTTCGGTCCATTCCAGAGTAGCCTGCAGGCGCTTGCGCAGCTCGCCGAGCAAATCCCGGTAGGGGGTGGCGCTGCCGGGGAAGCGGGCGCTCAACTCGGCACCGGCCTCATGCATGCTCAAATCGTTGCTCAGGCTCTGAATATCCTTCAGGTACAGGTCCGCGGCCATCCAGCGGCCGAGCAACAGGACTTCGCGGGTCACGCGGTGGGTCACATTGGGGTTGCCGTCCCGGTCGCCGCCCATCCAGGAGTAAAAGCTGAACGGTTGCAGGTCGACCGGCAGGCAGTGGTCGAGATGACGGCAGCAGAGCCGGTCCAGATGACGAATGAAGTCCGGCACCGCCTGCCACAGGCTGTTCTCGATAACCGCAAAGCCCCACTTGGCCTCATCCACCGCTGTGGGCCGCTCGGAGCGGATTTCATCGGTGCTCCAGATCTCTTCCACCAGCCGGTGCAGCCGGCCGCGGTGTTTGTCCTGCTCGTAGGTCAGCAGGTTGCCGCGCTGGCGGTCGCTCAGGGTGTGAACAATCTGGTCGTATTTGCGGATCAGGGTGCGCCGGGTCACTTCCGTGGGGTGCGCGGTGAGCACCAACTGGATATTCAGATCGCCGATGACTTCACTCAGGCGCTCCTGCCCGTAGGTGTCTTTCAGCTCGAGCAGCAGACTCTTCAGGCCGTCGTCGGGCTCCGCTTCGGCACTGGCGGAATACTCCTGATCGGCGATGTTGGCCAGATTCAGAAACTGATTGAAGGCGCGCACAATCGGCAGAATATCCCGATCGTTCAGCTCGCCCAGCCGCTCCACCAGAGGCGTGGAGTCCTCCTCTTCGGATTGTTGGATGGCTTTGCCCAGTTGGCGGATGTCTTCGATTTTCTGGAACAGGTCGTCGCCTTCGTGGTCGCGAACTGTATCTCCCAGTAATTCGCCCAACAGCCGAACATTTTCCCGTAAAGTCTCGGGCAGGGTTTCCATAAAGCTACCTCCAAATGGTCAGTTAGCGGGCCATTCTAACGTAATCTTGCGAAGTGAGCAGCGCCACACAAGATATCCACAGGTCAGGCGCTATCCACAGAATCTGTGCAAAAGGGTGTGAATGAATGCTGGGTAACTGACGCAGACCACGACCACTGCGGGGTTCAGCGATGGCGTTCAGTTTCTGCACAGGGCTCATAACCCTTGCTATTTTGCCCCAAGACATGAAAAATGCGCCATCCAGGCGAGCAGCTCACAGGCGCTCTCCTATGGGCCCGGATNCCNAATCCATTTGCCAGGGCGCCAATTCTGGCCAATGCTTGTTACAGTGGTCCCGACCNCCACCCATCCGAGCCACCGANTATNACGAGGANGTCTGCTTGCTGAGAGTGTCATTTGTTGTCGGGCTTTGTCTCAGCCTGCTCANGCTNTGGACGCCACTGGCCGCCGCCGAGCCCCGCAGTCCTCTGCAACAGACCGGCCGCTGGNTCGATTTNCCCCCCGACAGNGACGTCTCACNAGCCGCNCCACNCCGCCATCAACTGAACACGGTTTCCGTCCAACCCGCCGGCGGCGGTGTCCTCTGGNACGAACTGGAAGTGACTCTGGATGAGCCAGCAGAGCTGGTACTGGATTTCGCGAGCTCATCCACCCTCAATGAGTTTGTGCACCGCATCTACGACGGCGACAACCGCCTGCTCCTGACGCTCAGCGGTGGCCTGCAACAGGACCAGGATTACCAGTACTTCCTGCGCCACGGCCGATCNCTGAATCTGCCCGCGGGAGAGTACCGGATTCTCACCCGGATGGAGAGCCCGTTCTACCTGGCCCTGCCNGANCCCCACCTGTTTGACCGTCAAGACTACGAGCGCCGCATTCCTCTGACCCAAAGCCTGACCCTGGTCGGCCTGGGTATTTTTTTCGCCCTGATGTTCTATTACGCCGTCATGGCGGTGTGGCGACAATCCCGCACAGACCTGCTGTACGCNCTGTTCNTCCTCGGCAACCTGCTNTACAACGGCGCCGCCCTGTTGGTGTACAGCCAGTTGTTNGGCTGGACCTGGTTCTACCTGATCAGCACCCCCATTCTGTTTTCAAACGTCGTCTATATCGGGTTTGTCATGCGCCTGTTGCGCATNANCCGAGACACCCACCCGGCGCTGTTCTGGCTGGGCATGACGGCGATCGGGGTGCTGGTCAGCTTCTGGCCCCTGGCGNTGTTCGCGCCCAACTGGTCGCTTGANTTCTGNCGGGTCGGGGTCGCGATTTTTGCGCTNTACGGGCTGACCTGNGGCGTGGCNCGCAGCCTTCAGGGGAGCAAGGTGGCCCGNCTGTACCTGTTTGCCAACGCCGCCTTTGCGGTGCCGGCGCTNCTGGCCATCTCCATGAAGAGCACCAGCAACCCGATCTTTCTGGTCGAGCACCTGGGCATGGTGGCGGTGTTGATCGAGGTANTGCTGCTCGCCCAGGTGGTCAGCTATCAGATCGGCCAGGTGTANAAGGCCCGGGCCGAGGGNGAGGCNNCNNTGGAGCGGATTCAGCTGCTGGACAANCTGACCGCCCANGCNCCGGGNGTCATNTACCAGTTCGAAATGGCCCCGGACGGNCGCTTTCGNATGCCCTTTTCCAGTCGGCGNATTGANGAGTACCTNGAANTCACNCCCACNGAGGCCAGCGAGGATATCCANNCNGTCTTCGATCGGGTNCACCCNGAAGATTACAACGACCTGTTTGCCTCGATNATCCANTCCGCNCGCCACCTNACCACCTGGCATANCGAGTTCCGNGTGNTACTGCCCGTTCAGGGAATGCACTGGCTTGAAGGNNATGCCCAGCCGGAACGGCTGGANGACGGCACCACCCGGTGGTANGGGTTNATCAGCGATGTGACCGAGCGCAAACAGATTGAAGANCACATGCGCCACATGGCNCAGCACGACCCTCTCACCAACCTGCCCAANCGNGCNCTGTTCGCCGACCGGCTGGANCAGGCGCTGCGCAGCGCNCAACGCCACCGCACGCAACTGGCCCTGATGTTCATCGANCTGGATGANTTNAAAGTGGTGAACGATCACTANGGNCATGAGCTGGGTGACGAGNTGCTCAAGCANGTNTCCCAGGCCATGACCGTCAANNTGCGNGCNGCGGACACNGTCGCCCGCATGGGCGGCGANGAGTTTGTGGTNCTGCTGGACGACATNACCGGCCCCGANGAAGCCCACACGGTGGCAGAGAANATCCGTCANGCCTGTGCCCAGCCGTTTCAGNTNCGNCAGATNCCCATGCACATCNCCACCAGNATTGGCCTTGCGCTNTACCCGCANGANGCCCTCACCGACGCCGACCTGATTCGCGCCGCNGANCAGGCGATGTANCNGGCCAAGGAAGCCGGCGGCAATCAGATCCGCGCNGNNTCCGNGAANTATCCCNNNNCATAAGCCTCAANCNGCGCNGCNCNCCGTATAGACNCCTCCTNTGGGCAGGCCATCGAGTGCCTGTTATCATCCGGCACAACACGCCATTATCCGACCTGAGCCAAACCATGACACTGCTGATAGNCTACGTTCTGATCGCCCTGGGTATCTCGTTTCTATGCTCGGTGGCCGANGCGGTANTGCTNAGCNNNACCACNGCCTACACCAGNCTGAAGCAGCAGGAGGGNAAGCGNTCCGGCCTGCTNTTGGCNGAGCTGAAAGCCACCATCGANCGCCCNCTGGCCGCCATTCTGACCCTNAACACCATCGCNCACACCGCNGGCGCCGCNGGNGCCGGNGCCCAGGCNACNGNCGTATTTGGNAGCGCCTANCTGGGCCTGTTCTCGGCGGTACTGACTCTGCTGATTCTGGTGNTGTCGGAAATCGTNCCCAAAACACTGGGCGCCTATTACTGGCGNTCACTCGCCCCCATGACNGCCTACGGNCTGCACTACNTGATCATTGTNCTCTACCCGTTTATCAANATGTCCGAGTTCATNACCCGCCTGATCACCCGNGGTGGCAGNCAGTCNTCCGGGCTCGATCGGCACGAGCTGACAGTCATGGCNGATCTCAGCTCNGANGANGGCCANCTGGACGAGCGCGANTCNGGNATCNTCAANAANCTGCTNCTNNTGCGNCACACGCCCATCAAGGANNCCATGACGCCACGCACCGTGCTTTTTTCGGCGGACGAGGAGCAGACCATTCACGACTTTCTGACCAGTCACCACTCGGTGCCCTTTTCCCGTATTCCGGTGTATGCCGGTGACCCGGACAATATCAACGGGATTGTGCTGCTGGATGACCTGCTACTGGCCGAGGCCCGGGGCGAAGGCGATCAGCTCTTGCGACGTCACCGCCGCGCCATTCCCGCGCTGCTCGACAGCATGCCACTGACCCAGGCCCTGGAAGAGTTTCTGCGCGAGCAGACGCACATCATTCTGGTGGTGACGGAGTACGGTTCGGTGGTGGGCATCATCACCCTTGAGGATGTGCTGGAAGCACTGCTCGGGCTGGAAATCGTGGACGAAAAAGACAAAACCCGGGACATGCAGGAACTGGCCCGACGTCGCTGGCGCCGTCAGGCGGCTCGCCTGGGCGTATCTACCACGCCCGACGACGGTGAGCGCTAGTTCCGCGCCTACCAATCCAGGTAGACGTCCTTGGGATCAAATTTGTAGCTGACCGGAAACTGCTGGTGTGCGTCCCGCAGGGCATTGATACACCGCTGAGCCTCCAGGCACCACACGGGGTGAACATCATCACTGACCCGGTAGCCCTGAGCTCGCAAAGCGGCGGCTATCGCCCGCCGGGCGCCATTGGCCTGACCCAGGCAGTGATAGGGGCCCTGCTGCTGGGTTCTCGCCGGCCGGCGATGGTCCCCGGCAAAGGCAAACAGCGTGTAATGTCGCTGCTCATCCTGGCGCAGATGCATCTCCACCCGTTCGTGATCGCCTCGGATCATGACCAGGGGCTGGTCGTTGGCGGGAATCGACTCGTCGTAAATAATCTGCATGACGGCCTACCTCACTGAATTGTCGTTGTGAGGGTGTCGTCCCGTCTGCACGCGCTTTTGTTTGTCTCAACGTGCAGCCCACAGGGAACTACCGGCACCTACTATTAAGCGTATCAGGTGCCAGGCGGTTCACAAGCTAATGTCGTCATAGTATGACGCTATGATGACAGTTTCCTGCGTTACAGACGATCAACGTCGAAGGCCAGGACATCGGCAATATGGGACGCGCCGCTCAAGCACATCAGCAACCGATCCACCCCCAGGGCCACGCCGGCGCTGTCCGGCAGGCCAGCGGCCATGGCGGCGAGCAGTTTGTCATCCGAAGGGTAGACCGGTAAATCCAGGGCACGGCGTTTTTGTTGATCGGCGAGGAAGCGACCGCGCAACTCGTCGGCATCGGTCAGCTCCCAATACCCATTGGCCAACTCCATGCCGCCGATAAACGCCTCAAAGCGCCGGGCCACAGTCTGCCCCTGGTCGTCGGTGGCCAGGCGGGCCAGGGCGGCCTGACTGGCGGGATAGTCGTACACAAAGGTCAGGCCGTCGCCGAGGGAGGCCTCCAGCTCATGGGTCACCAGCAGATCGAGCCAGAAGTCCCGATCCTCGTCCTCCGCCTCGATATTGATTCGCGCTTTTGCCAGCGCCGCCAGCTCAGCCACCGAGGCGGTGTGCGGATCGATCTGCAGGTGCCGCTCAAACCACTGGCGATAGCTCAGGTANGTCACNTCCAGGCCNGGNATCANNAACTCGATGAGTGCCTGAACTTCCCCCATCAGCGCCCGGTCATCCCACCCGGTGCGATACCACTCAAGCAGAGTGAACTCCGGGTTGTGTTTGCGCCCCCGCTCACCGTTGCGAAACACTTTGCCCAGGGCGTAGATCGGCCCCGCCCCCGCCGCCANCAGGCGCTTCATGGCAAATTCNGGTGANGTCTGCAGNTAATAGGTNCGTCCCGCGCACTGAGCGGTGACCGAGTCGATAAACGGGTCNGTCACNGCCGCGGCGCCCATCACCGGCGCTTCNATTTCCAGCACCNCGCGCTCGGCAAAAAATTGCCGNATACGCTGGTACACACTCGCACGCAGACGCACAAGTTCCAGTGAGGCGGAAGGCTGCCAATCAGTCATGGGCGGAACATCAGGGAGGAGAAAGGAAAGCACCACCCGACCGACGTCGGGTGGTGGAGGCGGGCATCAGTCTTTGGACGCGCGCCCCAGGTATTCGCCGGTNCGGGTGTCCACACGGACCACATCGCCCACGTTCATGAACAGCGGTACCTTCACCACNGCGCCGGTGCTCAGNGTGGCCGGCTTGGTGCCGCCCTGGGCGGTGTCGCCCTTCAGGCCCGGATCGGTTTCNGTCACTTCCAGCTCCACGTGGTTGGGCGGGGTCACCGCCAGCGGCGCGCCGTTGAACAGGGTAATCACGCACTTGTCCTGCTCNTTGAGCCACTTGGCCGANTCGCCNACNGCGCTCTTGTCCGCCTGGTGTTGCTCAAAGGTNGTCGGCTCCATGAAGTGCCAGAACTCACCGTCGTTGTACAGGTATTCCATATCCAGGTCAGTCACATCAGCGCCTTCGAGGTTCTCGCTGCCNCGGAAGGTACGCTCCCACACGCGCCCGGTTTTCAGGTTGCGCAGCTTGACCCGGTTAAAGGCCTGNCCCTTGCCCGGCTTGACCAGCTCGTTCTCGACAATGTTACAGGGNTCGCCATCGAGCATGACTTTCAGACCGACGCGGAAATCGTTGATAGAATAGGTGGCCATTACGCCCTCTCGCTTCTCTGGATTAAAAGGCGCACATGATACATCGAACCGCTGCCACTTGGCAGGCCCCNGCCGGCAAAAGTGCCTCCCGCTGGCAAAACGAGCTNGCCGACCTGATTCGCTCGCCCCAGGAGTTGATCGCCCTGCTGGANCTGGACCCGGCCCAGNTGCCNGCGGCCCTNGCCGCCAGNCAGGANTTCGCCCTGCGGGTGCCNCGCGCNTTTGTCGAGCGNATGCGCAANGGNGACCCGGACGACCCNCTGCTNCGCCAGGTGCTGCCTCTGGGCGAGGAGCTTCAAGCGGCCCCGGGCTACAGCCAGGACCCNCTGGGCGAAGCCGACGCCAACCCCCATCCCGGGCTGATTCACAAATACCACGGGCGGGTGCTGNTGATCGTCTCCGGCGGCTGCGCGATCAACTGCCGCTACTGCTTTCGTCGCCACTTCCCCTACGCCGACAACAACCCCGGCCGGGCCCGCTGGCAGGAGGCACTGGATTACATCGCCGCCGACCCGAGCATCACCGAAGTAATCTACAGCGGCGGCGACCCACTCAACGCCCCGGACCGGCAACTGGCCTGGCTGACCGAACGGGTGGCGGCCATCCCCCACGTCAAACGCCTGCGGGTCCACTCCCGCCTGCCGATCGTGCTGCCCAACCGGATTGACGATGACTGTCTGGACTGGCTCACCGGCCATGGCCTGCATACCACGCTGGTGATTCACAGCAACCACCCCCGGGAGCTTGACGACAGTGTGGGGGCCGCACTGGGCCGGCTGCGCCGGGCGGGCATCACCCTACTCAACCAGGCGGTGCTGCTGCGCGGCATCAATGATCAGGCGTCCACGCTGGCCGCGTTGAGCGAAGGGCTGTTCGACCGGGGCGTCCTGCCCTATTACCTGCACCTGCTCGACCCGGTCGCCGGTGCCCACCACTTTGACGTTCCGGAGGCTGAAGCACGCGCTCTGATGGACCACCTGCGCGCCCGACTGCCCGGCTACCTGGTACCCCGGCTGGTGCGGGAAATCGCCGGGGAGCCGAACAAGACCCCCATAGCCTGAGCCGCCCGATCTGCTACCGACGGAGCGATCTGCTATAGTCAGGACAACTCAAGCCGGACCGCCGCCCCCCCCCAGTGCCGCGGCGACCGCCTCAGACAGGATAGTGAATGACCGCCGACATGCCGCCGAACGAGCTGCTGAACCGTTTCAAAGTCCCGCCCCAGGACCTGGACACACTGTCGTTTTGTNCCCCCAAGGCCGCCAAAGTCGCCGACTGGGTGCGCGCCTTGCCCATGACCCGCATCAGCTTCGTGAGCAGCCTNCTGTANAANGCNCTGCCNGAAATCGGCCGNCTCAAAACCACCCCCCAGGTNCGCCTGGACATGCTCGAGGCNCTGCGCNCCGCNGTNCAACAGGCCATTCAGGGGCTGACCCCGCAGTTTCTCAATCAACCCCTGATTCTGCCCGAANCNGCCCGCAAAACCGCCACCGTCGCCCAGGCCCTGCAAAAGCACATGAGCAACGCCTATCTGGTGACGGTGCGCGAGCTCGGGCAGGNNACCAANGGNGATNCCGANNCNNTGCAGAACCAGCGNGCNCTGGCGCTGCANCGNGCNATGACNGGNCTGGGNNTGNTGCTNNTGCGCAGCTANCANNTGTACACCCCGGTTCCCAGCCGACTGTGGCTGGAAATTCATACCCTGTACCANCTGGCCGAGCAGTGGCNNGTNCACCGCCAANNGGTGNCCGAACCTCTNCCCGGCCACCAGCAGACCAACACCATCGAGCGCTGCTANCAGCGNCTGCTGNTGCTCGCCAGCGCCCGNCCCAACCANCTGCGNCANACCGAAGTCAGCAACACCTANGACGNCCTGGAGCAACTNGCCCCACTGGCGCANATGGTGGCNTACGANCCNGCGCAGGAAGACAACCTGTTTGCNGTNGTGCTCGACAGCGACAGTGCGCCCNTNTANAAGTCCCGTCTGCCCGAAGCCCCCGGCGGGGCCATCCGGGAGCTGGATACTGGCCCGGTCGTGACCGCACTGGAGGACGCCCGAAAGGCGCTAGGCGCCAGACCCGGTGGCGGTCGGGACAGCCTGGGGCTGACGCTTNCCCTCAACGAGCACCTGAGCCACTCCTGGCACCTGCTCGCCCAGCGNAGCTTCGAACGGCGCGNNAGCGGCGGNCAGATGAATGTCACCATCGGCNTGTCCAACGTGCACTTCCAGATGGCCGGNGGNCANCCCTTCAAGCTGTTCATGAACCAGGCCACCCANGTACACCNNGAGGAANACGGTCTGTTNGGTGGGCGCCTNCCNACCGCCGCNACCGCCGAGCCGGACCCNTGGGGCTCCGCNTTCGANGCCGGCGGCGGCNNNCTGGCNGGNNACCACCTGGCCACCTTCAANATTGAGAACAANATTCGNCANCGNCAGCAGCAGGANTACCGGGGNGANCACCCNACCTTTCAGGTNCCNATCGTGGANGTCAGNCTGGGNGGNTACTGCCTGGANTGGCGCGAACAGGTNCCCACNCAGNTGAAAGCCGGNGANCTGCTGGGNCTTCAGGAAGTGGGCCGACTNAAATGGAGCATNGGGGTGGTNCGCTGGGTNCAGCANTCCCGGGAGTCCACCCTGATTGGCGTNCAGACNCTCGCCCCNCAGGCGACGCCNNTCGGNGCNGCGGTGATCTACAANACCGGCGGNNTCTCGGAATTNNTGCGCGCNCTGGAAATTCCNCCNCTGAANGCCATNAACCAGCCGGCCACCCTGATNACCAACGCCGTGACCTTTCACGAATACAGNAANGTGCGCCTNTACCGGCGCAACAGTGGTCANCAGGAAGACAACCATAGAACCCAGACCACCGTACAACTCACCCGGCGCCGNTTTTCCACCGGNGCCATNAGCCAATTCGANTTTCGNGAGCTGATGCCCGGCCAGNGCGANGCGGGTGANAGCGACGATTTATAGCGTCGTCACCCCGAGAACAGAAGGCTGATTCACAAATATCGCCATCAATGAACGGTTGTTGGCGGATNTATCAACATTNGTATTGAGGGTATTTGTCAATCAGTTANTATAGCCGAAACGAACAGGATTAAAGGGATGACAACCCCTGTCNGACGCACGGAAGCATTCATCGACCGAGCGGCCTCACAGACACGGGTCAGGCTTGCAAGAGAGTGCANTAACCTTTTATGGATCCCAACGAGACAATCCGCCTNCTGATTTTGAACGACTCCCGCTCAGAGGCCGAGCGGTTGANCAGCATGCTCCACAACGCCGGTCGCTCCAGTCGCGCCCAGCACGTCGACAGTGAGGAACGCCTGGGANAGCTGCTACANGAGCAGACCTGGGACCTGCTCATCGGTCATGACAAGACCACCAATGTCACTCCCGAGGCCGCCATTCGGCAGATCCGGCGCCTGAACCGCGATGTNGCCGTCGTNCTGCAAACCGACGANGAAAGCAGCGCGGCNGTGGTCGAGGGGATGAAGCTCGGCGCGGCCGATGTGGTGCGNCTGGACGAAGACCAACACCTGCTGCTGGTCATCCAGCGCGAAATGGACAACCGGGANCAGCGCCAGCAACGGCGCATCGCCGACCGCCGTTTCCGCGANGCCGAGCGCCGCAGCCAGGCCCTGCTNGANAGNTCCCGGGATGCCATNGCCTACGTNCAGGACGGCCTGTACCTCTACGCCAACGAATCCTTNGCCGAACTGTTCGGCTATGAGGATCGCGATGATATCGACTGCCTGCCGATCATGGACATGGTGGCCGAGAAGGATCACAAACAGCTCAAGCAATTCCTGAAAAACTTCACCCTCAAGGGCGATGACGCCGAGACCACCAAGGTTGAATTCGAAGGGGTCAAGCACAACGGCGAGGCCACCCATATCAGCCTGGAAGTCTCCCGGGCTACCTATGATGAAGAGCCCTGCATCCAGTTTCTGGCCCGCGCCGGCGTCGCCGAGACCAGCGAGGAGCTGGAAGCGCAGATCGCCCAGATCAAGTGGCAGGACCTGGCCACTGGCCTGTACAACCGCCAGTACCTGGTGGATCGCCTGGAAAAGATGCTCACCAGCGAGGCGGGCAAGCAGCCGGCAGAAGCCAGCCTGATCTATATTGATATCGACCACTACGCCGAGCAGGTCCACGCCGCCTTCGGTGTCGCCGGTGCCGACATGGCGCTGAGTGACATCGCCGCGCTGCTGCGCGAGCATGCCCAGGAGAATGACCTGCTGGCCCGTTTTGGTGACAACGCCTTTATTATGCTCGCGCCCAACATCAAACCCGACGCGGCGGTCATGCGGGCGGAGAAAGTCTGCAAGGCCATCGAAGACCACATCGTTGATGTGGATGGCAAAACCATTCAGTTGACCGCCAGCATCGGCGTCTCCCTGATCAACGACACCAGTTCCAGCGCCGAGTCAGTGATCGAGCAGGCGGTCAGTGCGATGGAAAAAGTCCGCACGGAAAACCAGGGCAACGCCGCGCGCCTGTACGAGCCGGAAATGACCGCCGATGAACGCAAAGAGCGGGATGTGATGACCGAGGTGCAGCACGCTCTGGACAACGACCGGTTTCGCCTCCTGTTCCAGCCGATCATCAACCTGCGGGGCTCGGACGACGAGTACTACGAGGTGTTGCTGCGCCTGCTCAACGCCGACAATGAGGAGGTGTCCCCCACGGAGTTCCTCGACGCCGCCGCGAAGATGAACGTGATTCACAAGATCGATCGCTGGGTGATTCTGGAGTCGATCAAGATGCTGTCCCAGCATCGCAACAAGGGCAACCACACCAAACTGATCATCAACCTGAGCGGCCAGTCCCTTTGCGACGACAGTCTGCCGCCCTGGCTGCGGGTCGCCTTCAAGGCCGCCAAACTGCCCACCGATGCCATTGTCTTCCAGGCCAGTGAGGTGGATATCACCAATCACCTGACCGCCGCCAAGGCGTTCGCCAAGCACCTGGAGAAATTCAACAGTTGTCTGAGCATCAGTGGGTTTGGCTGCTCACTCAACCCCTACAACGTCTTCAAACACGTGCCACTGGGCTTTGTGAAAGTGGACGGTTCATTCACCCAGGATATCCAGAACAACAATGAAAGTCCGGATACCCTGGTAGAGCTGATCAAGAAGTTGCACGAGGAAGACGTGACCACGGTGGTGCCGTTTGTGGAAAACGCCAGCGTGTTGGCGACCCTGTGGCAGGCCGGGGTGCATTACATTCAGGGGTATTATCTGCAGGAGCCGAGCAAGTCGATGGATTACGATTTCAATATGGAGAGTTGAGTTCGGCAACGGTAACGGCGGATGCGGCATCTAATCGCTGCGCTCGGCCCCTACGCGGATTTTCGGATTGTCGTGCACTCATGGTTGGGGGACGGCGGATGCGGCGTCTAATCGCTGCGCTCGGCCCCTACGCGGATCTATACCGCTGCGCTCGGCCGTAGGGCGGATAAGCCGAAGGCGCATCCGCCGTTACCGTTGTCCGAACATCCGCCGTCACCAACCTACGACAAATCCCCATGCTCCCGATCCCGAAAGCCCAACAAATACAAAATCGCATCCAACCCCAAGGTCGAAATCGCATGCTCCGCCGAGGCCTTCACCAACGGCTTGGCGCGAAACGCGATGCCCAACCCGGCGGCGTTCAACATGGGCAGATCATTGGCGCCATCGCCCACCGCAATCACCTGCTCCGGGGTAATGCCCTCGCGCTCGGCCAACTGCTTGAGTAGCTGCGCCTTGCGCGCGCCATCCACCACCGTGCCCGATACCTGTCCGGTCACCTTGCCATCGACAATCTCCAGCTCGTTGGCGTACACGTAATCCACACCCAAACGCTGCTGCAGAAAGCGGCCAAAGTACTCGAAGCCTCCCGAGAGAATCGCGGTTTTGTAACCCAGTTTTTTCAACGTGGCGATCAACTTCTCAGCCCCTTCGGTCAGACGCAGGTTGCGAGCGATGCCCTCAAGCACCGACTCATCCAACCCTTTGAGCAGGCTCAGACGCTTGGCGAAACTCTGCTGAAAATCCAGCTCCCCGCGCATGGCCGCTTCGGTAATGGCAATCACCTCATCACCCACGCCGGCGGCTTTGGCCAGCTCGTCGATCACCTCCGCCTCAATCAGGGTGGAGTCCATATCGAAACACACCAGGCGGCGATTGCGCCGGTAGGGGGTGTCCTTCTGAAACGCAATATCCACCTCCAGGCGGGTGGACAGCTCCATCAGATCCGCCCGCAGCGCCTGGGTGTCAGCCGGCGCGCCGCGCACGGAAAACTCCACACAGGCACTGCTGTGGGTATCCAGCGCATCCAGCGGCACACGGCCGGACAGGCGGTTAATGTGGTCAATATTGAGCCCGTGGCGCACGGTCACCGCCGTCAGCTCGGCAATCTGCTCGGCCATCACCTGGCGGGAGAGCAGGGTCACGATATGCCGCGGCTTGCCCTGCTGCTCCACCCACTCCTGATAGCGCTGGTGATCGATATTCTCAAAGCGTACCCGCACCCCGAGATCGTCGGCGCGGGTGCGAATGGCGCTCTGCAACGTCTCGGCCCTGGCCCGGCCGGGCTCCAGCGCCACCAGCATGCCGAGCGCCAGATCATCGTGAATCACCGCCTGGCCGATATCCAGGATGCTGGCGCCGAAGCCGGACAGCTCGGCCGCGAGCGAGGAGGTCACCCCGGGTTTGTCATCCCCGAAAACGTTGATCAGTACGATGTCTTTCACGCGGACTCACTTGATTGGCAATAAGGAATGGAACGGGCGGCAATTATACCGGTTCCCCGGGGACAGATGCCATGCGTTGATGTTTCTGTGGTCTTTATCAAATCCCCGGGCCAACGCGCTGGCATCCACAGGAACAACGCCCGTAAAATAGGCGACTTTGAAACGGGCGCCCCTACGGGTACCCACACTCAAGGATCTGCATGGCCCTCTACGCTCGACTCAAGCCCCACTGGCAACCGATTGCCGGCACCGCCCTGATTGTGCTGCTCGGCCTGTTGGCCGCCGGGTTACACGCCCGGGCGAGCCTGCACACCCAGAGTCAGCAACTGGACAGCTTCGGCCAGACCCTGGCCCGCAGCACCGCCCAACGCGCCGTGGACGCCACCCTGAGCCAGGACATGATCAGCCTGCAGGTGGTCCTTCAGGAGCTGACCCGCCACCCGCAGGTGATCGGGGCCACCATCCACGATGTGGAAAACCGGCTGCTGGTACAGAGTGGCTTCCCGCCCAGTGAGGCCGAGCCCGGTCAGTTCCGCCGCTACACCGCCACCATCGCCCTGGCCGACAACATCGCCGGGCACCTGCAGGTGGCCATGATTCCACCGGCCCTGAGCGGGGCCGACCGGCAGTTTCTGCTCCTGTGGAGCCTGCTGGTCCTGGCGGCCGCCGCCCTGCCCTGGCTGCCCGCGCTGCGCCGGCCACCGGTGATCGTTCAGGGCCAGTCAACGCCCGATGAGCAGAGCCCGCAGGTCTCGTCGGACGAATCGGCGGATGACGATGGCGACAAGGCCGATACCCCGCCGCCGGCCCAATTGCGCCTGCGACTAAGACTGCTGAATATGGAGACCCTCAGCCGTCAATTGAACGAGGAGAGCTTCGCTCAACAACTGAGCCAGTTCGAGCAACAACTGCGCAACATCTTGTCGCTGTACAGCGGCAAGCAGGTCGCCCTGTCGGGCGATACCCTGCTGATCGATTTCTTTGGCGAAAGCGACAGCGACTGCGCGTTCCGCGCTCTGTGTAGCGCCCAGTTGCTGGGGGAGCTATCCCATCTGAACCCGGGCCCGAAACTGAAACTCGCCGCGCGCATTCACCCGCTGCCCCACCGCGACCTGACCGCCGCGTTCCAGGATCAGCAGAGCGCGGCAACGCCCGGCGCCAGTGGCATCGAGATCGCGCCGGAACTGATTGACGACGAGTTGCATCAGCACCTTGAGCTGGACGCTGACACTGGTGTACTGATCGGGGTCAAGGCACCCTACCGGCAATTGCTCGACAAGCAGCAGGCGCAGCTACAGCGGCTAATCGGCGCCGACCCGGACGGTCATTAATCCTTCATCGCTCCGTCACCGGAGCGTCACAGTTCGGCCCTAGCCTCGGCGGAAGAGTCCACCGAGGTCAGCCGTTCATGCTCAATATCGAGGAATCCCTCAACCACAAATTCCCGCGCTTCGCCCGCAGCGCCCCCATGTTGCGCAAACCCACTCTGGGCCTGCTGCGCAAACTGGTCCACGAGCGCGCCATCAATCAGTTTCTGGAGGAGCACCGGGGCGCCCGGGGCCTGGACTTCATCGAGCGGATCTTCGATTACTTCAACTTTACCTACAGCGTGCCCCAGCGCGAGCAGAACAATATCCCCGCCCAGGGGCGGGTGGTGATCATCGCCAACCACCCCATCGGCTCGCTGGACGGACTGGCTCTGATTCATCTGGTCAGCCGGGTGCGCCCCGATGTCAAAATCGTCGCCAACGACCTGCTCAGCGCCTTTGAACCGCTGCTCGAGTTGCTGCTGCCGCTGGACAATATGACCGGCGGCGCCTACCGCCAGAGTTACAAGCGTATTCGCCAGGCCCTGGAGCAGGACCAGGCGGTGATCATCTTTCCCGCCGGAGAAGTTTCCCGCGCACGCCCCACCGGCATTCGCGACGGCGCCTGGCGCTCCGGGTTTCTGCACTTCGCCCGCAAGAGCGGCGCGCCCCTGCTGCCGGTCCATATTCAGGCAAAAAATTCCTGGCTGTTTTACAGCGCCTCCGCCGTGTTCAAACCCCTGGCCACCGCCCTGCTGGCCCATGAGATGTTCAACAAACGCTCCGCAGAAATCCGCTTCCGGGTGGGCGAACCCATTCCCGCCCGCGCTCTGGAAGCCAAAAACCTCGCGGACAAGCCGCTGATTCAACGCCTTAAAAAACACCTGTACAAACTCGGCCGGGGCAAGAAAACCCTGTTCGTCACCGAGAAAACCATCGCCCACCCGGAGCACCCCCTGCAACTGCAACAGGAGCTGGCCCGGGCTCAAAAACTCGGCCACACTCGGGACGGACAGACCATTGTGCTCTGCCAGTGGGATCAACACCCCACGGTCATGCGCGAACTGGGCCGACTGCGGGAAATTGCCTTTCGCAAAGTGGGCGAAGGCACAGGACGACGCCGCGACCTGGACCGCCACGACCAGAGCTATCAACACCTCGTCCTTTGGGACCCGAACCGCCTGGCCATCGCCGGCGCCTATCGCATTGGCGTCACCAGCGAGTTGATGGCGAAAGCCGGACTGGAAGGACTCTACACCGCCGAGCTGTTCCATCTAAGGCCGGCACTGAGGCCCTACCTGGAACAGGCGCTGGAACTGGGCCGCAGCTTCGTCAACCCGGACTACTGGGGCAAAGCCAACCTGGACTACCTCTGGCAGGGCCTGGGCGCCTACCTGCGCCACCACCCGGACATCCGTTATTTGATCGGACCGGTCAGCCTGAGCGCCGACTACCCCAAACCCCTGCGCGAAGCTTTGGTGGCCTACCACCAGCGCTACTACGCCATGCCCGCCGCCCTCGCCAGCGCCCGCCACCCGCACCTGATCGACCCGCAAAGCCGCATGGCCCTCAACCGCCTGTTCGTCCCCATGGACCGCGACGCCGCCTACGAGCATCTGAACACCAGCTTCAAAACCGCCGGCCATCCCCTACCAGTGCTGTTCAAGCACTACCCCGCCCTGTTCGAAGAGGGCGGCTACCACCTGCTCGCCTTCAGCGTCGATTCGGATTTTGGGGAGTGCCTGGATGGCCTGTTCCTCGCGGATCTGAGCAATATGAAAGCGAACAAGCGAAAGCGGTACCTGGGAACTGATTGATACCGCACAGCCCCCTTCAGGCCCTCGGAACCCAGTGGGCCTAGCGACATTTCCGTATAACCTCCCACACACGGAAACTTCCCCTATTTTAGGCCAGCCTCGTTATAGCGATGCGTTCTAAGCGTTGAGTGACGGAGCCTTCCAGGCATGTTATAAAAGCAGCCAAATGTGATAGACGGAAAGTTTCCGTTTAATAATATTGATAAAAGTCAAGGAAAGTCATGAAAGTACATCAATATTTGGCAGTAGGGTTTCGGCTACTTTCGATAATTGTATTCATTTACTCTTTGAGGCAAGTGGCAACATTTCTTTCTGTAGTGTTCACTGACACTTACTCGGGCATGCCCGCCTCGGCAGCTTTTTTCCTTATCATGGCTGTGATACCTCTGGGTGTTGCCATAACACTTTGGATGTTTCCCACTACGATAGCCAAAAAAGTAGTACCGCCGGAATCTGAGGACTCGGTCGTTCCTGAAAAGACATTTAGCATATTGGTCGCTTTGGTAATAACGGTAGGCTTGTACGCATTCTTTTACGCGGCAATAGACGCAATTTATTGGCTTACATACTCGTATTTATTGTCTTCTAACCCGGATGCGTATGACTGGACCTCAGCCGCGATGGACAGCGACAAAGCTAACATGCTTGCTACTGCATTAGAGTTCGCCGCTTCTCTGGCTATTATATTGCGGGCAAAATATATCGCTAACTTTCTTTACAGGGTTGCCAGGTAGTGCCTTTTAACAAACGGCTGTTGTCGCCCCTTCGAGGCTGGAACGGCCTTTCCGCCGCTTCGCGGCTAAAAGTCCGTCCCAAAGCCGGGCGTTGTGCATACAGTCAGCCATGAATAATATACTGTCTCAATTAAAGAGCGTGAATGAACGTTGGGCATCTATCGGTATCGGTGAAGTCAACGGATCACCGATTTCAGCCCGAGTAATGGAAAACGTAGAAGCCAGCTTCCACACTCATGAGAACTCAGATGAATTTTTCCTTGTTCTTTCCGGGAAGGTATTTATTGATACCGAGGAAGGAACAATTGAACTAAACGAAGGGCAATCACACACGGTAACCTCTGGCACAAAACACAGGGCTCGCTCCTATGTACGTTCTGAGCTAATCGTTGCCGGAGGTAAAAATGCATAACCGAGCACACTAATTCACCACCGCGAGCGGAGGTAGGACGCTCTGAACCTGAACCATTTTCACACTCAAAGTATCCATGGACGTGATTCAGGCCCACAGCCTCGTTATAGCGATGCATTCTAAGCGTTTCGTGACGGAGCTTTTCAGGCATGGTACAAATTCAACCAGATTCGGAAGACGGAAAAGTTTCCGTCTAACAATAGTTTTAAAAATTAAGGGAATACTGTGAAGAAACTTCATATAGCCATATCAACTGACAAGATCGCTGAAACCGTTGCGGATTACAGCCAACGACTGAATGCTGAGCCGAGCTTGGTCGTCCCTGGCGAGTACGCTTTGTGGCGAACCGCCACTCTGAATCTGTCTGTGCGTCAAGATGCTAATGCAGATCCAGGCTCTTTGCGGCACCTGGGCTGGGAAGACTCATCTGCAGGAGAGTTCACGCAGGATGTAGACGTAAACGGCATTGTTTGGGAGCTATTTAATGCCGACCTTCAAGCAGAGGAAATTAATGAGTTATGGCCTGACGCGGATTATCAGCCATGAGCTTTAACCAGCTATAGAATTACCTTGCCTACGGTAGCCAGCTCCTCGTAAGCTAGCGCCGTTGTGTTTGGCGCTAACAGTTCGCTCGCACCTCTACCGAGACGCCAAACAGTACCTCACGCCCAACAGGGAGAGACAAAATGGACAAGTTTTTCAAAGTGTGCTTTAGAAACAAAATGGGAATGGGTATCGCCACAGGAATAGCTATTGGAGCAGGATTTGGCGCCGCCACGGGAAACATTGCACAGGCCATAGGTTTTGGTGCTGCGTTCGGTATTGCACTTGGGGCAGTTTGGACTCGCCGTGGTAATCGTCAAGCCCGCTAACAGGAAGGATATCATCCCAATACGGGAGCCCTGCTTTGGGCGCTACCAGCATCTATGAAGAAACCAAGGATCAACGTTAGACACTACTGGGCGAAAACAGTAGATGGCGAATACGGAGGCCTGGCCAACCAGCTTTCAATTGAGCTTTTGGTCACCTTCATATTTGTCTCAATTTCGATATACAGCGTGATGACCGATGGACTAGGGCTCTTCTTTGCAGCCTTTCTCATTCCTACTGTGGGTTTCGTCGTTGCGTCCTTGACAACAATTTGTGCGATGATTTCAGCTTATAGGGACAGAAAGAAGAGTCGATAGCCGCACCGATACTTTAGACGCCCGAACAGAATAGTATGATATTTCGAGAAGCCGAACCAAAAGACGCGGAAGCAATTGGCCGGATAAGGGTCGCTGCTTGGAGAGCGGCCTATCAGCCGTTTATGCCAAAGGAGTTTCTCAAATCACTGAACGCCGCCAACAACCTGTCTGAGCTTAGAGCGCGGCTTGCCGATCAGAATTCTGACTTTACCCTATCCGTAGCAGAAGAGTGTGGACGGGTGGTAGCGTTTTCCATCGTCGGAAGACCTCGCTATGAGGCGGCCCCAGAAACAATAGAGTTGTGGGCTTTGAATGTTCTTCCCGAGCATTGGAGAAGAGGCATCGGAACCAGCCTTGTAGAACGGGCAATCGCGTTTTCATCCCGGTCAGGGTTCGAATGCATTGAGCTCTGGTGTATCAAGGGCAACACACCAGCTCAGGAGACGTATAAGAAACTTGGCTTCATCGAATCAGGCCAAGAAAGGTCTTCATCCCGGCTTACGGGGATTACATTGCATGAGTTGCATTATGCCAAAGTTCTCTAGAAAATCAGGCTGACATGCTATTAACAACACTAGCGCTACTCGACCTCGCATTGAGGGCTGCGACAACCGGGCAGTTGGTTCTGCTGGTTGGCGTCGGGCTTAATCGTAAACCAATTCGTGAAGGAATGTTGTTGCTACTGGCTGCCATAGCCTGCGGCATTGCCTATTTGTCGCTGACAGCGCCAGTACCAGACGCGGCCTACGGCATGACCCGCAACATACTGCTGCTCCTGACCGACGCCTGGGCCTATGCGCTCTGGTTGGCCGCCATGTATTTTTTCCAGGAGGGATTCTCCATTCGTCATACCCCCATTTGGGCCCGCCCGTTTGTCGCTCTGTGGATCGTCTGGCATCTTTACTTTTTTGGGTTCAGGGGTGGTGATGGCATCTACCACCAAATCAACCATGGCCTTTCCATTCTGGTACTCGCGCACATCATATACACGGCCCTGACGGGACTGTCTGATGACCTGGTGGACAAGCGCCGCCGTCTGCGACTGATGCTCAGCGGTGCTTTGGCGGCGTATGGTGCAATGTTGGCCATCGACCAGCTTTGGCTGGGTCGACTGCTGCAGTCGGCGACACTCAGCCTGGCAAACGCCACCCTGGTCTTTGCCAGTGTTACGTGGTTTAGCGTGTACCTGCTTCGTACCAATAAGGGGTCGGTGTTCTCGGAACCAGATAGCGGCTTCGACACACGCTCTCAAACGGCGCTTCCTCACGAGTACCTTAACCTGAAGCGCGCCCTGGACGACTTTATTGAGCGAGGCGACTACATGCAGCCTGAGTTAGATATAGCGTCCATGGCCTCCCAACTAGGCGATAAAGAGCACCGGCTACGCCGCCTGATCAACCGCCAACTCGGCTTTCAGAACTTCAGTGGTTTCCTCAATCAGCTACGAATTCAGAAGGCTCGTCAATGGCTCGCGTCGCCCCAACACGCCTCCACTCCCATAATGAATATCGCACTTGATCTGGGGTATGGCTCTATCGGACCATTCAATCGCGCGTTCAAGCGCCACACCGGGCTGACGCCGACGCAATACCGGGCCCAATTTCACAATCGGCTATAAGTTTTTGAAATCGGCAAGACTTTTTCCCATGTAAAACAGATAGTTACTCCCGTGCCTGAAAGTCCACACATACTGTTGACGCATGGAGATCGACAATGAAATTACTTCTGATAACCACGTTTTTACTGCTACTGGCATCGCTGTCGTCGGCCCAGAGCTTTTACCCTGTACCGGACTATCGCGACTACGGCATTCCCAACCCGCAAGAGCAGACGCAAGAGATTGACGCCTTTATCCTCGAATTTCGAAAAGCATGGCGTAATCAAGACGCAGCCGCCGTAGCCGCTTCACACACGCAGGATGTGGAGTGGATCAATGCGTTTGGCCGCACGTTTCGTGGACGGGACAATCTCCAGGTGTTTCTGGAGACCGTTCTTTTCCCCGGCTTTTCTCCTGCACAGTGGCAAGAGGCCATGGCCTCCTATCGTCCGGTATCCAGGCACTATTTGGGGGAGGTTGTTGTTATCAACAGTCAGTTGCACAGCTCGCCCGGATCAGCGGTCGACGGAGATCAGCGCCGGGTGTCCCTGAACTTTGTCCTGGTCAGACAAGCCGGGCAGTGGCAGATAGCACAACAGATCATCTCGGACCTCAGGCCGCGCCGCACACCCGGTCAATAAGGAGCAACGGTACAATGCGTATACTGATAGTCCTGACATGGCTTTTGGCACTCCCCACAGGTGCCAACGAACAGCGGGTAACCAATGGTTCAGGTCACTACACCTACTCATCTGGCGCTGGCCAGCAGCAAACCCGACTCAAGGTCTACTACCACCAGCCCGACTCTTTTGCGCCCTCCTCACCTGTACTCCTGGTGTTGCCCGGTGCCGGACGCAATGCATGGGACTACCGGGATGCCTGGAAAACCGCATCCGAGAAATACGGAGTGCTGGTCATCTCGCCACACTACGCAGAGGAACGGTACCCGGAGTTCTGGAACTACAATATCGCGGGAATGCTTACCAATGTGACGATCAATGAAGCCAGGACCGGGTTCGCAAGCTACGAGATCACTCAGAACCCACGACGATGGCTTTTCAAGGATTTTGACGGCATTTTCCTGGATGCCCGCAAGCGGTTCGGAATCGATGCGGACCGCTACGATATGTTCGGGCACTCCGCAGGTGGCCAAATAATCCACCGGTTCGCACTGTTTGGTACCAGCGTCCATGCGGATCGGTTAATTGCCGCCAACGCCGGGTGGTACACACTACCGGACTTCGACGTCAAGTTTCCCTTTGGTTTAAAAGGGAGTCCCTTATCGGAAAAGACGCACCGTATAGCGTTCTCGAGAAATCTGGTGGTATTTCTCGGCGAGCTGGACAACGCCGATGAAACCCGGGGCCACCTTGCCCGGAACGATAAACTCGACGTGCAAGGGTTGCACCGTTTCTCGCGCGGCCAGTATTTTTACCGCGAATCAAAAGCCATTGCCGAGGATATAGACGCCGACTTTACGTGGCAAAAAATCCATGTACCAGGAGTGGGGCACGACTACCGTCGAATGAGCGAGAAAGCCGCTCAATACCTGTACACCCCAAAAAACCAAGAACATTCACGACAGGAACCACAATGAACCATAGTATCAAGAAGGTGTTTCAACGCTATTTGTCCCAACTGGATACAATAGTCGCCAAGATCCCTCCGGAAACGTTCGCATCGTCACTCGCTGACGACATGTTCAATCTGGAGACGAACGCCAAAATCGCGGCCAACTTTATACTTCGAGGGTATTGCCCGTTGATAAACAGGAAAATCGTCTCCTTCATCAAGGAGGAATCAGGCAAAGCGGCTATTCAAGCCCAAATAACGGAAACGGCAAATTACCTGAACGGTCTTCCAGAAGCTCAACAGCTCGACGCTACCAGACACTTGAGGGATAAAGCCGGCTTCTCTGAAGTAGACCTTCCGGAGCCCGAGTTCATATACCACTATATTATTCCAAATTTTCTGTTTCACGCGAGTATGGTCTATGCAATAGCCCGGGCAAACGGAGTCAAGCTGAGCAAGGGAGATTACGACGGTATTCATTCATACCCTGCAGGATTCTGCTTTTTGTAACGGATTTGAATTACCACGAAACTCACCACTCAGAGTCACTATAACCACCGCCGCACCAACAGGCGATAGTCCTGATATTCGACTCCGTAGGCCCGACCCAATGCGACTTCTTCGCGGCGCGCCTGCAGTACGATCACGACGGCGCCCACCAGCAGACAAAGCAGGGTGAACACGCTGGGGAAGGTCAGAAACAATCCCAACTGACCGAGAATGATGCCGATGAACAGAGGATTTCGGGTAAGCCCATAGGGGCCCTGAGTCAGAAGCGGCTGACGTTTGTCCGGGTCGATACCGGAGCGCCAGTCATTGCGCATATAGGCGTGGACGTAACTGACGATGCCGTAGGACACCAGCAGCATTGCCATGCCGGCCAGTAGCACCGGCGCCTGATAGAGCGCGGGGAAGACGCCGAGCCAAGGATCGATGGGCCAGACGATACGAGCCAGACACACCCCCAGAATGGCGGCGCGGAACAGGTTGAACGTCTGCCGGTACCACCAGGTGGCGGAGCCCCGGTTGCCGTAGCGAATGTGGCTGATGCCGGTACGCTTCCACAGGCCAACACTGGTGCTGGTGTAGTGCACCCCTATAAAGAGGAAATACAGCCCTAGGAAGTGTCTGGAGAGCTGATCGATATCGTACATGGAGTGTTCCTATTATCTCTCTAGCGCCCCGATACTAACGAACTGCCCAGGGCTGTGGCCAGTCAAATCTGGTTGATAGCGCAATCTTTACAATTCTCTGGAAACCCGTGTTGACGCTTCAACCGCGAAGGGCAGACTCAATGCATATTCACAGGAACCCTGACATACTGTATCTGTCCAGACTTGTCAGTAAACTGTCACTATCGATTGGGTGGATTGGAGTCTCGTTTAATGGGCAGCCTGCCAAATAATGATCACCGAAGTATCCCTGAGGTGCTGGCGGGGCCCGTGCTACGCCGTTGCACTACCGACCGCCTGACGCTCTGGCTGGTCGCACGTCGGCAACTGTGCCTCAGGGTCCGCCTCTCCGATTCAGAAGGTCAGTATCTTGATCGAGAGGTACACCCCTCTGAGCAGCAAGTACTGCGCGTCGGTCAGCACGCCTGGCTCTACTTGATAGAGCTGTCCCTGGATACACCGTTACCGACCGACACGCGATTGTCTTACGATGTGGGCCTTTCGAGCGACCCGGCAGAGGAGCCCAGGTGGATAGCGGACTGGGCGCCCCACTTGTGTTACAGGGGCGACCTGACCCCCGGGTTCACGCTCTGTTCGCGAGCCACACGAGTGCTTCACGGCTCTTGCCGTCGCCCTCACCACAAGGCCCGGGATGGCCTTGCTCGAGTGGATCACGAGTTACAGAAAGCAAGGGAGGAAGGAAGCCCTCCCGCGCTTCTGATGCTGACCGGCGATCAGGTCTACGTCGATGACGTTGCCGGCCCCATGCTGCACGCCATACATTGCGTTATTCAACGACTGGGCCTGTATGAGGAGCAATTGGAAGGCGCCTCTGTCGACTCCAGCGCCGAGTTGGGGTCGCTAGCACATGGTTACTACCATCGGGAAAAATTGCTGCCCAGCACTCAATCCAACGAGAGTCTGGCCGAACGGTTTTTCGGTGGTGTCCGCAAACCCGTATTCACCACAGCACACGCGGGCAATCACCTGATTTCGTTCGCGGAAGTATTCGCAATGTATTTGCTGGTTTGGTCTCCCGCACCTTGGGCACTGGTTTCATCGATTGAGCCGGTGAGTCGTGAACCCGAGCTGTCCCGCTACCGTGACGAGAAGGTGAACATTGAGGCATTTCGGGAAACACTGCCTCAGGCGGCACGTGCGCTGGCCAACATCCCCGTCTATATGATTTTTGATGACCATGATGTAACCGATGACTGGAATCTGTCAGCATTATGGGAGCAGACCGCCTATGAGCACCCGTTTTCCCGGCGGATTATTGGCAACGCTTTACTGGGATATCTGCTCTGCCAGGGCTGGGGAAACCGACCCGAGCACGTTTCCGAGCTCATGCCCACTTGCCAGGATCTGTTCGAATCCAGCCCACAAACTCATACCCTGGACAAAGAGCAGCAGAATGCGCTGATTGATCGGTTGTTGGCGTTTGGTCATTGGCACTTCACGCTGGACACGAAGCCCAAAATCATTGTCTTGGATACAAGAACGCATCGGTGGCGTAGCGAGATCAGACCGGGACATCCCTCTGGCCTGATGGACTGGGAGTCACTTACCGACTTTCAGCAGTCGGTCATGGGGGAGGAGTCCGTGCTGGTTGTGTCACCGGCCCCCATATTCGGCGTTAAACTGATCGAGATGATTCAACAGGTATTCACCTGGTTTGGCAAACCACTGCTGGTCGACGCGGAAAACTGGATGGCTCATCGTGGGGCGGCCAATGTACTGCTCAATATTTTTGGGCATTCGCGAACGCCCAAACATTTCATGATTGTCTCTGGCGATGTGCACTACTCATTTGCCTACGATGTTCGCTTACGACACAAGCAGAATGGCCCTCACATTTGGCAAATAACCAGCAGCGGCATCAAGAACGAGTTTCCCCATGGATTGCTCGAATGGCTGGACCGCCTCAACCGTTGGTTGTACAGCCCCCTGTCCCCGCTGAACTGGTTCACCAAGCGCCGGCGAATGCGGGTAAGCCCTCGATTGCCACGGGGTCGGGATCTGGGGGAGCGGCTATGGAATAATGCAGGCATTGGCGACCTTCATATTTCGTCGGACGGGAAACCCGTCCTTATCAGCCAACTTGGCGCAGACCACAACGACACCGTCTTTGAGTACCGGGAGGAGGGCCGCTTCGAAACCGAGGCCCACCCCAAGCAATGACCCCGACCGGCGCGTTACTGTTATTTGTCACTCTGGTGACGCTGGCCGCCCTACCCAGTACCAGCGTGGCACTGGTATTAACCCGGTCGGCCGCCTCGGGGCTTGCAGCAGGCGCCGCCGTCACGGCGGGCATTGTGCTGGGCGATCTGCTGTTNGTTGNNTCTGGCGTTACTGGGTATGAGCGCCCTGGCGGAGTCACTGAGTGGTGCCTTCTACTGGGTGCGGCTCGCGTGCGGNGGCTACCTGATCTATCTGGGCTGGNGTTGCTGGCGTGCCGCGCCNCAATCCGCGAACCGCCCNNTGNCCNCCACGCCGNNACGCCTNTGGCGCGATNCGCTGACGGGNCTGNTGATCACNCTCGCGGATGTAAAGGCCATCGTNTTNTACGCCAGCCTGTTTCCGGCGTTTGTCNATCTNTCCCGGATNACCGTTCAGGGGCTGGGCGTNGTNATGGNCATTACNATCNTNGCGGTGGGNGGCACCAAACTGGCTTATGCCTACGGCGCCCANCGGATNACGCANGCAACATTGATGAAGCGGTTCGAGCGCCCGGCGCAGCGAANCGGCGGGACGTTGCTTGGCGTCATTGGTCTGTATCTGATCATNGGAGCCTGAGNGCGCTCTGCTACACTGACAGCGTGTTTCCGCAATGGCGGGTTCGCGGATCATTGATTCACCAAAACGGAGCGGTGACATGAAGTACCAAGCGGGACTCTTGTTCGTAATCCTGTTGTCTGGTTTGACCGGATGCGCGCAACTTGTGACGGACCAATACCTGGACCGCCACTGCGACAAATCTCATATCGACTGCCCGGGCCGGGAAACCGTCGAGCGCAAAGCGCAGAAAGCCGACATGGCGGCNTTTCGGGCCATTGGCGAGCAGNTTGANGACAAAGGCAACACGCCTGAACCCGCTCCACCCTATCGCGACNCCGCCGAGCCCCTCTGCCCTGACGGGCAGAAGAAGGTGTGCTCGGCCAGNGCCGGTTGTCGCTGCGAAGCGGACTGAGNCGGTTATTCTCCNANNGTGAATTCGAACTCGGCGGTTTCACCGGGTAACAGCTCAATGGNCTGNTCGATGANNTGGCCATTGATNGTTACCTGATACTCGCCATAGAAACCNCGCNCGCTGAACTCCCCATCGCCATTGGTGGCACCGGTAAAGTCGTTCCACCAGTCATTGAAAATGGCGTCTTTCCAGGCNNCGGCGTTGGGTTTTTCCCGCNAGTCTTCGGTNTACATNGCACCATCNGGCGTCCAGTGGGCGCCCGCCCAGAAGCCCCACTTCTGCACCCCNACNGTNGCCGGATGACTGAACACGGCGGTNAGGAAATCCCGGGTGTAATCCGCCTGCAGCGCNTCNTCCGTGGTGTTGATATCGAACTCGGTCACCCGNATGGTCAGCTCGGGAAAGGCCNCGTGAAAGCGGTCCAGNATTTCCAGTACCCGGGGAATGGCNGTGGGNGANGGNCCAAANTGNCCCTGCATACCNATGCCNTCNATGGGCGCTTCCTGATCNACCAGATACTGGATGGTCTGCTGGTAGTGATCCTGATGGGCNGCGTCGCGTCCACCGCCGGACAGAATGGAGTAATCGTTGATGTAGAGCTTGTGGTNGGCCAGGTTCAGGCGCGCCCGTTCAAACCAGTCGACCATCACCTCGTCGCCAAAGGCGTCCATCAGGTAGTGGTTGTCATAGGGTTCGTTGAGCACNTCCCACTCATCCAACACATTCGCCGTGGCACTGGCGATATCGTCGATATGATCGAGGACGATCTGCTTTGCTTCCGGATCGGCGTTTTCCGGCTCACCTTCCGGCAGGTACTCCTGAATCAGGTTGGGCAGGTTGCGCTTGGACGGCCANACCATGACGTGGCCCCGGGTGTAAAAGTCGTTATCCTTGAGCCACTGAAGCGCATCGATGGTGGTCTGCTGGCTGAAGTCNTCACCCCACTCGCCCGCCCAGGGCGCCCATTTCAGGTCATTTTCCGGGCCGCTCTGATTGAACAGTTCCAGCACCTTTTCCCGGTAGATTTCGTTATCTTCGCCCTCGCCCATGAGAATGNGGCCGACGGTCACCGAGCCAAAGTGATAGGCATGGCGGGTCATCTCGACCGCCACCTCGGCACCCTCGACCGGCTGACCTTCACCGTCCAGTACCCGCACGGTGAAATCCCCTTTGCGGTGCTCATCAATGCGGGCGGCGGCNTCNNCGCGCCAGTCGGCATCNGCCTCCCGNCCGCCGTANCTCAGCTCGGTTCGGGGCAGGTCGTCCACCGCCANGCTCTGNCCGAAATGCAGCACTTCCACGCCGCCNATNTCGAAGCTCTGGGGGCGNTCACCNCCNCCAAAACCGATCTTCAGNATCAGGTCGTTGGCGGCCTCGGCCCCGGACATTTCCAGCGGAATGTCATAGGCCTGCCAGTCNCCNGTACTGGTGATTTCCCGTTCGGCGTATTTGGTGTAGTCCGGTCCCGGACCTTCCAGGAAGGCGGTGGCGAAGGTCGCNCCGGTTTCATCGGTGGTACTGACNGANCGCATATAGAGGCGAATCAGCATCACATCGCCTTCGGCCGTGGCCCGGAGAATGGGGTACTGCAACTGACCATTGAAAAACGCGCCCGGGGGATTCTCGGCGTGAATGCGCACCGCCNGGGTGAANCCGGAGTGGTCNGCNGCCACGGTTTCCGCNCGGCCGACCGGCTCACCGTCGTTGTCGCCTTCCCAGAAGCTGTAGTCGGTGGCGGGCGAAGAGGTGATCACCAACTCACCTTGATCGAGGGTATCGCCGTCAGGGTCGGGCTCTGGTTCAGGTTCAGGTTCAGGTTCAGGCTCTGGCTCTGGTTCGGGCTGCGGTTCTGGGTTCTCGGTAGGCGGCGTCGAGCCACCACCAGAACTGCTGCCACAGGCCGTGAGCAGAGGGGGACTGAATAGAAATACCAGTATCAGGGCAATGACGCGCGAGGACATGGAAGCCTCCAACGGTTGTTATGGTTTTATTGACATTAACCTGCATGGTAGCGCATGCCGTTAAGCTTGACTATGGGCCANGGGCGTAATTGCGTCGTATCTATTGTCCACAGTACTGANTCTATCNTTNGACAGGAGGCACCATGCGTCTGCTTGCACTCTTTNTGATNNTTGCCAGCCCNNCCCTCTGGGCCGACGACACGGCCGAGGCGATTTTTGCCGGCGGTTGCTTCTGGTGTATGGAGCCGCCGTACGATGAGGTGGACGGCGTGAAGGAAACCATTTCCGGNTATANCGGTGGCACGGTCGCCAACCCCAGCTATGAGCAGGTGGTGGCCGGAGGCACGGGGCACACTGAGGCNGTCAAGATCGTTTACGACCCGTCCAAGGTGGACTATCANNCGCTNCTGGAGATTTTCTGGCGCAATATTGATCCTCTGGATGCCGGNGGTCAGTTCTGCGACCGGGGTGACTCCTATCGGGCCGGGATCTTTTACCTGAACGATGAGCAGGAAGCCCTNGCCCGATCGACCAAAGCCGAGGTGGAGGNNCGCTTTGAAAAGCCGGTGGTCACCGAAATCACCGAGGCCACGGCGTTCTATAAAGCGGAGGGNTACCACCAGAATTACTACCAGAAAAATCCCGTGCGCTATAAATACTACCGCTACCGTTGCGGCCGGGACGCACGACTGGATGCNCTGTGGAAATAGATTCGCAGCGGGCTGGCCCAACAAGCCTACTCCCGGACAGGCCGAACGCGTAAACTGTCGCTTTTGAACCNGACAAGCGACGCACTTATGCACATTCACATTCTCGGGNTNTGCGGCACCTTNATGGGCAGCCTGGCGCTGCTGGCGCGGGAGCTGGGGCACACNGTCACCGGCAGTGACNCCAACGTCTACCCGCCCATGAGCACCCANNTGGAAGCGGCNGGCATTNNNCTGCTGNNNGGCTACAGCCCCGANCACCTTGAGCCCGCGCCGGANCTGGTGGTGATCGGCAACGCCCTGAGCCGGGGCAACCCGGAGGTGGAGGCGGTGCTGGATAAGGGCNTGCCCTATACCTCNGGCCCGGANTGGCTNCGCGANCANGTGCTGCCNGGCAAGTGGGTGCTGGCGGTNTCGGGCACCCACGGCAAAACCACCACCGCCAGTATGCTGGCCTGGATTCTGGAATACGCCCATATGGCNCCNGGTTTTCTGATNGGCGGNGTGACCCAGAATTTCCCCCAGTCCGCGCGCTTGGGCGAGACGCCGTTTTTTGTGGTGGANGCGGACGAGTANGACAGCGCCTTTTTCGACAAGCGNTCCAAGTTCGTTCACTACCNNCCCCGCACGCTGNTCATCAATAANCTGGAGTACGANCACGCCGANATTTTCCCGGACCTGGCGGCNATTCANCGCCAGTTTCATCACNTGGTGCGCACGGTGCCGGGCACGGGNCTGATTGTCAGTCCCGCCGGGGTCGAGGCCATTGANCAGACGNTNGATCAGGGCTGCTGGACNCCNCGNGAAACCCTNGGNGCCGAAGGTGACTGGCAGGTGAAACTGACCGCNGCCGACGGCAGCGCNTTTGAGGTNTGGCACGAGGGCGCCGCCATTGCGACGGTGAACTGGGANCATACCGGCGAGCACAATGTGATGAANGGCCTGGCGGCGCTGATCGCGGCCCGGCATGTGGGNGTAACNCCNGAAATCGGCGCTCAGGCNCTGGCGGCGTTCAAGGGNGTCAAGCGCCGGATGGAGTGCCTGGCGGANGTGCACGGTATTCGGGTGTACGACGATTTTGCCCANCANCCGACGGCGATCAANACCACNCTGGCCGGGCTGNGGGCCAAGGTGGGNGATGAGAANATCATCGCGCTGATTGAGCCGCGCTCGAATACCATGCGCCTNGGNGTGCANCGGGAGGCGCTGAAAAACTGTTTCAGTGATGCCGATGCGGTATTGTGGTANCAGCCCAGCCANAGTGATTGGGATCTCGATGAGNTGGTGAATCACAGTTCGGTGCCCGCGCAGTTGGAGCACACTATCGATGAGTTGATTCACGGGGCGCTGTCGTTGGCGGAGAGCGGCAGTCATATTGTGATTATGAGTAATGGCGGGTTTGATGGGATTCATCANAAGNTGGTGNNTCAGTTGAATCGGCATGCGTTGTAATTTNTAGCGGAAAGTCCGGTCNNGGGAGCGCACCTCCCGATCGCGTAGGTCGGATTAGCGCGNAGCGCGTAATCCGACAGATTACATTGCCCGGCCACGCGTCGGATTACGCGCTGCGCGCTAATCCGACCTACGGATACCACATTGCCACAACCACTAATTGACGAGGACCCACTATGGACTACCAACGTACCGTCACCCTGGCCATGACCGGCGCTTCCGGNGCGCAATATGGTNTGCGGNTGTTGCAGTGTCTGCTGGCGGCGGANTGTCGNGTGTATCTGCTGTTGTCGAGTGCGGCNGAGGTNGTGATTCGCACGGAGACCAATGTCGAGNTGCCNNGNGANCTGGAGGAGCAGCAGTTGNTGCTCAGTCAGATGTTTGGCGCTGAGGATGANCAGTTGCAGTTGTTTTCCCGGGAGGANTGGTTTTCGCCGGTGGCNTCGGGGTCGAGTTCGCCCAGTTCGATGGTGATNTGTCCGGCCAGTGGNGGGTCGTTGTCNGCNATNGCNCANGGNGCNAGNAANAATCTGGTTGAGCGGGCGGCGGATGTGGCGCTGAAGGAGCGGCGGCAGTTGATTCTGGTNCCNCGGGAGGCGCCNTATTCCGAGGTGCATCTGGAGAATATGTTGAAGTTGACCCGGATGGGCGCGGTGGTGGTGCCGGCCAGNCCGGGGTTTTATATGCAGCCGACCCGGATTGAGGAGTTGGTGGATTTTATTGTGGCGCGGGTGTTGGATCAGTTGGGNATTGAACAGGATTTGATGCCGCGTTGGGGGGAGGATTAGCCCCCCTACAAATACCGCCGAATCAACGNCANGGTTTTCTCCAANGCNCCNCGGTTGGCTTCNGCCACNTCTCTGGCCGCCTGGCCCCGCACNGTGCGCAGCTCCTCGGTTTCNNTCAGGCTGATCACCTGCCCCGCCAGNTCCTNCGCGTTTTCAANGACCTGTAAGGCGCCCGCNTCTTTCAGCAGGTCCGACACTTCCGCAAAGTTGTACAGGCTNGGGCCACTCAGAATCGGCAGGCCCCAGGCNGCGGGTTCGATCAGGTTGTGGCCGCCGTTGTCGATCAGTGAGCCGCCCACAAAGGCGATGTCGCTGGCGCCATANAGGGTCAGCAGTTCGCCCATGACATCGCCCACCAGTACCTGAACATCCGCTCCCGGGGCCTCTCCGGTANTGCGCCGGGCGGTGACGAAACCGCGCTCGTTGCTCAATTCGGCCACCGAGTCAAAGCGCTCGGGGTGACGGGGCACCAACACCAGCAGTGGGTTGCTGGTGGTTTGCGCGCGCACTTGGGCAAACGCCTCNAGTANNGGGCCGTCNTCGCCNTCGTGNGTGCTGGCGGCGATCCAGATGGGNCGCGCCGGGTTGCCTTGCCANTGNGNNCGCNGCGCCGCTGCGCGTTCCCGGACGCTGTCATCCAGGGTCAGGTCAAATTTGATACTGCCNGTGATGTGGGTGGCATCCGGGCGCAGCCCCAGGTCCTGAAAGCGCTCGGCGTCNGCCCGGTTCTGGATACCGGCCTCGGTCAGGCCCTGAAGCATGGGTCGGGTCAGGCCCGCAAAGCGCTGATAGCCCCGGGCGGACTTTTCCGAGAGCCGACCGTTGATCAGNACACCGGGAATTTCCCGNGCCCGNCAGGCGGCCAGNGTGTTGGGCCANAGTTCGGTTTCCATCATCAGATACAGACGGGGCTGCACCCGGTCCAGAAACCGGCGCACGCTGCCCGGCAGATCAAAGGGCGCATAAACGTGTTGAACCTGATCGCCAAACAGGGCCGCGACCCGGTCGGCACCGGTGGGCGTGGTGGTGGTCATCAGCAGTTGCAGNCCGGGCTCCTGCAGCAGCGCNCGGGCCACCGGCGCNGCCGCCAACACTTCACCCACCGAGGCGGTNTGCANCCACACCAGGGTACGNCCGGTNTCCTGNGGCGGGACCCGGCCAAACCGCTCCCNCCAGCGCTGCCCCCAGGCCGGNTTGCGCCGGGCGAGCAGGCGCAGCCGCAGCAGCAACAGGGGCGTGAGCAGATAGAGCAGCAGTGTGTACAACCAGCGCATGCGCAGCGTCATCCTTTCGTGGGGCGGACGCACAGGATACCACTGCGNCCAAGCCCAGGCTAAGCCAGGTCTTTCAGCGACCGGGACAGGAGTTCGGACACCAGGCTGGGCATAAACTCCCGGGGCAGGGTGATGGCGAAGAAGTTCTCGAACAGNTTGGGNAGNCGCTCGTAGCNGCGCAGGCGGCCCTGCTGCANCTCGTCTTTCACCACNACNTCGGGCAGNACGGTAACGGCNCCGNTNTCCCGNGCNANCAGNCGCANCATGGCCATATCATCCACTTCGGCGAGAATGTCCGGCTGGTACTGATGCAGGCTNCACAGGGCGTCGAACCCNNGGCGNATTTCNTGGTTNGCCCCNGGCANNACCCAGCGCANCCCNTGATACCCCNNNGGAAANGNNGCNNCCGGNTCNAGNTCNNCCGGACCGATGATNGACANCGGCTGNCGCGCCANNANCTGGCTCTGCCAGGCCACCGCCGGTGCCCCGGAGGGCTGTATCTGGGTGTTGGTCAGCACCACATCCAGCTCGTGTCGGGCCAGGCCGTTGAGCAGATTGGTCATNCCCATGGCGTGCAGNCTGAANCTCACATCGCGCTCANTGCGNGCCAGCAAGGGCTCGATNAAGGANTCNATNAANTTACGGGACATGGTCGAGAGCATGCCAATGCGAATCGTCTGCTGCTCCGGCTCGATGCCCCGGCTGATCAGGGACTCCAGCTCCTCACCTTTGGTGAAAATCACCTCGGCGTAATTGAACACCTGACGCCCGGCCTCAGTGAGCACCAACTTACGNTTGCGCCGCTCGAACAGGGGCTTNCCCATGCGCTCTTCCAACTGGCGGATCTGGGCCGACAGGGCGCTCTGGGAAACGTGCTGNTGCTCGGCNACCCGTGTCAGTTTGCCCTCACTGGCCACNCGCCAGAAGTAGTACAGATGNTGGTAGTTCAACCGGCTCATGCGTGGAGCGCCCCTTAACCGTTCGNTTTTATAGAACNNTTGATACATTTATATCTATTTTACTTAAATTANCACCAAAGGGATACTCCGCNTCANCCGTTTACGGANTCAAANATGANGACNNNGGAGNCNATGNATGANCTGGAGTGAAGCCCTCCCCACCCTGNTNCTGAGNGCCGTTCCCCTNCTNCTGGCCCTGGGNGCGGCNTTCAGNGCCCGCCAGNCAAGCCCCNNCCCGGCCTGGCGCCTCGCCAAAGTNTCNACATCCNGCGCGCTGCTACTGGCCATCGGNCTGTTGGCCTGGGCGCTGGTTCCGGGCGCTGANGCCGGATTCTGGCAGTCCGCCCCACTCAANCTGGTGATGCTGACGCTGGTGAGCTTCATCGGCTTTGTGGTGGTCCGTTACAGCGCCCAATATCTTCAGGGGGAGCCTCGCCAGACCCGCTTCGCCGCTCTGGTGCAGGCGGTGTTCGCCGCCGTCAGTNTCGCGGTGCTTAGTGACCACTTACTCCTGTTTCTGGCGGCCTGGCTGGGCATCAGCCTGGCCATGCACCAANTGCTGATGTTCTACCCCGAGCGCCCGCGCGCCGCGCTGGCGGCCCACAAGAAGTTCCTGTTTGCCCGGGCTGCCGAGCTGTGCGCCCTGAGTGCCTTTGCGCTGCTGTACCTGCACCACGGTACNGGGCACATCAGCACCATCGTCGCCGCCTATGCCGAGCCGGCATCCCTGACCCTGACCGAGCACTTGGCNGCCNGCCTGCTGGCGATGGCCGCGNTGATCAAATGCGCCCAGTTGCCGCTGCACGGCTGGCTGATTCAGGTGGTGGAAGCCCCCACCCCGGTGTCCGCCACNCTGCACGGCGGGGTCATCAATCTGGGTGGTTACCTGCTGTTGATGTTTGCCCCGCTGGTGCTNCAGTCCGCNCCGGCNCAGGCNCTGCTGNTGGTCGTGGCGGGNCTNAGCAGNGTNNTGGCCGCNCTGGTGATGATGACCCGCATCAGCATCAAGGTCCGCCTGGCCTGGTCCACCAGNGCCCAGATGGGCCTGATGCTGGTGGAAATCGCCCTGGGCCTGGTGGANCTGGCGCTGCTGCACCTNCTGGCCCACTCCTGNTACAANGCCTACGCCTTCCTCAGCTCTGGAGAGGCCGTCGTTCAGGACCGGCAGCGGCGGCTGGCCCCGGCCCGTACGCCTCCGATCGGCCAGTGGCTTGGCGCCGGGCTGTGCAGTGTTCTGCTGGTGGCCGGGCTGCTGTCTGCGGGTCACTATGGCCTCGGCCTGGCCTGGCCGGAGACCTTCAGCCCCTGGGTGCTGCTCGCCCTGGCACTGACCACCCTGATGGCCGAGCGCGACAGCCGGCTCAGCGCTGGCTCACTGCTGCGCTTNGCNGCNCTGGCGGTCGTGCTGGCCGCCGTCTACTTCGGTCTGAAAACCCTGTTTGGCCTGTTTTTCCCCGACTACCCTCGGGCCACCCCACTGTGGGCGGACCTGTGGATGAGCACCCTGTTCGCCGCGCTGTCCATGGCCTATGCGCTGCTGCGCCACGGTGCCCACCGGCCCGCAGTCCAGCGGCTGGCGGTAGCGCTTTACGCCGGTTTCTATCTGGATGAATGGGTCACCAAAACCACGCTCAAACTCTGGCCGCACCGGCTCCCGACCCGGGCGCGCCCCAAGCAGTTACACCCCATCTCTGAGGAGGGTTTGCTATGACCGCGTTCGAGAAGACGTCCGCCCCACTGACCCGGGAGCCCGACACCACCGAGCAAGCCCGACTGCTGACCACGGCGCAAGAGCAGGCTCTGGATCGCGCTTGTTCCAGCATCGCCCCCAACTGGCCGCTGGACCGCATGATTGCCGTCAACCCGCTGTGGGCCATGCGCGAGCAGCCCATCGACGAGGTGGCCGCGCGCCTGTCATCGCTNGCCTATATCCACTCCCTGATGCCCCCCAGCCATTATCTGCAGCGCTGGCAGAATGGTGACATCCAGGCGGAGCACCTGACCCGGGCGGCGGCCGAGCTGNACTATCCCGGCAACTACCAGAACCTGCTGAAAGTGGTGAAAACACTGAGTGAACTGCCCCACTGGCACAACATCAGTGACCTGGTGGACGCCGCCCGGGACCGGCAGCACAAGATGGCCTGGCGGGACGAGATCATCCATCAGATCAGCCAGTTCTGTGCCGCCCATTACCAGGAGGACGGCCCGTTCAACACCGAGCGGCTGAACCCGCAGGGCGAGCGCTCGTCCAATCCCACGCTCTACCAGCAGTGGCTGCGCATTACCCGCGTGGACCGGGGTATTGCCATTCTGATGGCGGAGCCGGGCCTGGGACGGTTTTTCGACACGCTGCCTGCGACCGATGAAGGGCTGTTCCAGGCGGNGGCCGCCGAACTCGGCGTCAACGCCACGCAGCTTGGCGACTACGCCCAGGCGCTGCTGCTGGACATCAACGGCTGGGCCGCCTGGGTGGCCTATCGGGATTGGCAGCGCGAGCTGGGTGAGAACNACAGTGCGCCGGCCACGGAGATGCGCAGCCTGCTGGCCATTCGCCTGGCCTGGGAACTGGTCCTGTGGCGCTACCTGCACCGTCGCCACCCGGAGCAGGCGCAGAACCTGAGTTGGCTCTGGCGGCGCGAACTGGACAGCCTGCCCGAACTGTTCGAGCGTCACCGTCAGGCCCAGCGGCCCCTGTGGGTGTGGCAGCGGGCGGCCGAGCTGGCCTATCAACAGCCACTCAACCGGTCACTGACCCAGGCGGTGCGCGCGCCCCACACGGTGGCGGACACGCCCTCGCTGCAGGCCGTTTTCTGCATCGATGTGCGCTCGGAGCCTCTGCGTCGCGCCCTGGAGCAGCAGAACCCGGACATCCAGACACTGGGCTTCGCCGGNTTCTTTGGCTTGCCNCTGAGCGTCGTCACCCCCGGCTCGGNGCTGGCCCAACCGCACCTGCCNGGACTGCTGGCNCCTCAGGTGGAAGTGCGCCTGGGCACCCCCGAGCAGGCCAACGCCCNGGCNCGACAGCTCAACTGGAGCGCNCGNTTTCAGGAGTGGTCGCAAACCGCNGCNGCCACCTTCACCGCCGTGGANGCCGGCGGCCTGCTGTACGCNGGCAANCTGNTGGGCCGCTCGCTGTTGCCGGGCAAAGCGCCCAAACGCCTTGAACTGAGTTCACTGCGTTGGCACTGGCGTGACTCCGGAAAGCCCTTGACCCAGGCCGACCAGGTCACCCTGTTGCGCAACGTACTGACCGCTATGGGGCTGACCGAGCGTTTCGCCTCACGGGTGCTGCTGGTGGGCCACGGCAGCCACACCCAGAACAACCCGCACGCCGCGGGNCTGGAGTGCGGCGCCTGNGGCGGTCAATCGGGGGAAGTCTCGGTACGNGCCCTGGCCCGCTTGCTNAACGATCCGNCNCTGCGCNCNCCCCTGGCGGAGGCNGGCATCANCCTGCCCGACGANTGCCGCTTCGTNCCGGCCCTGCACCACACGGTGACCGACCGGATCGAGCTGCTCGAGGGCGAGGATTGGCTGAGCGCCGAGACCGCCGAGTGGTTGCGCCGGGCCAGCGCCGGAGCGCAGCGCGAACGCGCGGCCGCCCTGGGGTTGAGCCCCGATCAGGCCGACCTGGATCAACAACTGACACAGCGCAATAGCGACTGGTCCCAGACCCGCCCGGAATGGGGCCTGGCCAACAACGCCGCGTTTATCGCCGCGCCGCGCTCGGTGACCGCCCCGATCGATCTGCAGGGGCGGAGCTTTCTGCACGATTACAACTGGCGTACCGACCCGGAGTTCAGCCGCCTGGAGCTGATCATGACCGCCCCCCTGGTGGTGGCCCANTGGATCAACATGCAATACAACNGCTCCACNCTGGANAANCGNAANTTCGGNAGCGGCAACAAAGTNNTGCACAACGTGGTCGGCGGCCACATCGGCGTGTTTGAAGGCAACGGCGGCGACCTGCGCATTGGCCTGCCCCTGCAATCGTTGCACGATGGCGAGCAGTGGCGGCACGAGCCCTTGCGTCTGAGCGCCTACCTGGCCGCACCGACCAGGGCGATTGACGCCATCATCGCCAAGCATCCGGTCCTGCAGGCGCTGACTGGCAATGGCTGGCTATACCTGTTCAGCCTCGACGATGAAACCGGAGCGGTGCAGGCCTATCACGACGGCCACTGGACCCGCACGACGGACTGAGCCTTCAGCGTCAAAAGAGCCTTCAGCGGCCAACTGACTCAGCGCCAAGGAAGGCGCGTCCCACCCCAATGGCGGCGCGAGCCAAAAAGCCGGCGGTGAATCGTGACGCCGCAGGCCCGGGGCTGCTACACTCTCGCTCCGACTAACCGCTTGCGAAGCGTCAGATCACCATGAGCACTCCGGATACCCCCGACAATACTCAGAGCGCCTGGCTCGATCAGGTAAAATGGAACGACGATGGGCTGGTTCCCGCCATCGCCCAGGACGCCGACAGCGGCCGCATTCTGATGATGGCCTGGATGAACCGCGAATCCCTCGCCCTGAGCGCCCGGGAAAACCGCGCCGTATACTGGTCCCGCTCCCGGGGTAAACTGTGGCGCAAAGGCGAATCCTCCGGCCATGTGCAGGAGCTGAAAAGCATTGAGCTGGACTGTGATGCCGATGCCATTGTGCTCAAAGTGAAACAACTGGGCGGTATCGCCTGCCACACCGGCCGGGAGTCCTGTTTTTACCGGACCCTGAAAGACGGCCAGTGGCAGACCGTGGAGCCGGTTCTGAAAGACCCCAACGAGATTTACTGAGCATGAGCACACCGAACACCGAGCAGGTTCTGACCGAATTGACCCGCGTTCTGGAGGCCCGCAAACAGAACGCGGACCCCGAGTCATCCTACGTCGCCAGCCTGCACGCCAAGGGGCTGAACAAGATTCTGGAGAAAGTGGGCGAGGAGTGCACCGAAACCCTGCTCGCGGCCAAGGATGCCGAACGCAATGGCGACAACCAGCACCTGATCATGGAAACCGCCGACTTGTGGTTCCACAGTCTGGTCATGCTGTCGCATTTAGGCGAAAATGCCGACGCGGTGCTCAACGAGCTGGCGCGGCGCTTTGATTTATCCGGCCACGCCGAAAAAGCGGCGCGCAACAACCAAACATAAGTAGAGGGTAAGGTTATGGGATTTGGTGGAATTGGCATTTGGCAGTTGCTGATCATTCTGGCCATTGTGGTTCTCTTGTTCGGCACCAAGCGTCTGGGCAGTATTGGCAGCGACCTGGGTAAAGCCATCAAGGGCTTCAAGAAGTCGGTCAGCGATGACGACGCCGAGAAAGACAGCGAACAAGACGACGACAGCGCCAAGCGCAACGTCGAAGACAAAACCGACCCGAACAGCGCTCAGACCCAGCAGGAAAAATCCGCAGCGGAAGACAAGAACCGCTCGTGATCCCCGGCAACGCCCTCGGGCATGCCCTGACTGAGCCAGCGGCGCAACTCCCGGGCGGGAGGGCGCCAATCCAGTGTCTGCCTTATTTGAAAGGTGTTTGAGTGTTCGATATCGGTTTCTTTGAGCTGCTGATCATCGCGATTGTGGGCCTGGTGGTCATTGGCCCGGAGCGCCTGCCTGAAGCGGCGCGCGCCGTGGGCCTGTGGATCGGCCGGCTCAAGCGCAGCCTGCGGGAAACCCGCAGCGAGCTGGAGAAACAGCTCGGCGCCGACGATATTCGCCGCCAGTTGCACAATGAAGAGGTGATGCGCAGCCTGGAAGCTACCCGCCGCCAGGTGCAGGAGGCGGTGGAGGAAGGCTCCTTCCAGACACCGCTGAAAAAATACAAGGACGAAGACGAGCCCGAGCGGCCCGATCACGCGCACACTGAGCCAGACGAGAACACGGAGCCAAAGAGCAGCGACTCGTCCAGCCGCTCCGGGGCCGATACGGACACCCGCGAGGCGGACGGCAAGGGCACTGATTCCGAGCCCACCGATGCCTCATCCGAGCCGGCCAAGGCACCCCGCGATTCACAGACGCCCTCTTCCTGAGCCCGAGCATGACCGTAACCCCGAACGACAAAGAACTGCCCCTGGTTCAGCACCTGATCGAACTGCGCAATCGCCTGCTGCGGATCATCATTATCGTGCTGGTGATCTTTCTGGGCCTGTTCTACTTTGCCAACGATATTTACACCCTGACGGCGGCCCCGCTGCAGAAATTCCTGCCCGAATCGGCGGGGATGATCGCCACCGACGTGGCCTCCCCCTTCCTGACACCATTCAAGCTCACCCTGTTTGTGGCGGTGCTGCTGGCCGCGCCGTTTATTCTGCACCAGATCTGGGCCTTTATCGCCCCCGGTCTGTACACCCATGAAAAGCGGCTGGCTCTGCCGTTGCTGGCCTCCAGTGTGGTGCTGTTCTACGGCGGTATGGCGTTCGCCTATTTCGTGGTGTTCCCGCTGATATTCGGGTTTTTTACCAGCGTGGGGCCGGAAGGCGTGGCGGTGATGACCGACATGGCCAAGTACCTGGACTTCGTCCTCAAGCTGTTTTTCGCCTTCGGGGTGGCGTTCGAGATTCCCATTGCCACCATCCTGATGATTCACGCCGGCATTATCACCCCGGACGGGATCGCCAAGAAACGCCCCTACGTCGTGGTCGGCTGCTTTGTCATGGGCATGGTTCTGACCCCACCGGATGTGATCTCCCAGACGCTGCTGGCCCTGCCCATGTGGCTGCTGTTCGAGGTGGGCGTATTCTTTGGCCGCATGGTGTACCGGCGGGACCGCGCCCGGGAGGCGGAGGAAGAGCAGGAGCTCTAAACAGAGATATTTGACGCCACTCCGGCGTGTAAATTTTTCCGACCTGTGCTATAAATGGTGAAAACTACTATAAGTAACCATTGCAGCAGGGCCTCCTATGCTTCGCTCACTCTCTTTCAAACTCATGGCCGCCATGGCGGCGCTGATGCTCACCGTGGCCGCCATTATTCTGGCCGCCAGTTACACCTATCTGGCACGACAGCAGCAGAGCAACTTCGAACAGGAAGTTGACCGCAACCTTGAACTGATCAACTCGTCGCTGCTCGAGCCCCTGTTCGCCTATGACTTCCAGCAGCTTGAGGCCATCGCCGAATCCCTGGTCAATACCGCACTCATCGACCAACTGGAAATCACCGACCACCGGGGCAAAGCCATGGCCGATGCCCAGGTCAGTGACCAGGCCGCGCCCGGCAATCAACACCGGCGCGATGCGGTGGAAGTGATCCGCGATGGCGATGTGATCGGCCGCTACAACGTGGTGTTCTCTTCGGAGCAGATGGCGCAGGTACTGAGCAATCAGGTGTCCCTGGGCGTAATCATGGTCGTAGCCCTGTTGGTGGCGGCGTTGTTCACGTTAGCGCTGCTGGTTCGACGCATCGTTCTCAAACCACTGAACCTGATTACCGACAACCTGACCCATATCGCCGAAGGCGGTGGCGACCTGACCCGGCGCCTGCCGACCGACAGCGGAGACGAAATTGCGCATCTGTCACACAGCTACAACCGGGTGATCGACCAGATTGCCGCCATCATTCGCGGGGTGGTCGAGGTGACCAACACCTTCGACGAGCACGTCCAGCAAATGAACCAGGCATCCAACGACAGCTCCCACTCTACCGACGAACAGCTCAAGCAACTGGAGCAGGCCTCCACCGCCATCAACCAGCTCTCGGCCTCCGCCGAAGAGGTCGCCCGTTCCTCGGGCGAAACCGCCGAGCGCACCCGGGATACCCACGACGCCTCCAGCCGGGGGGTCAGCGTGGTGCAGTCATCCCAGAGCAATATTCTGCGCCTGACCCAACAGATCGAGCAGACCGCCGACAAGATCACCCTGCTGAAGGACAGCAGCCAGAATATCGGCAAGGTCATTGAAGTGATTCGCGCGATTGCCGAACAGACCAATCTGCTGGCCCTGAACGCCGCCATTGAGGCGGCCCGCGCTGGGGACCAGGGCCGCGGCTTTGCGGTCGTGGCCGATGAGGTGCGCACCCTGGCCCAGCGCACCCAGAGCTCCACCGAGGAGATCGAGCAGATCGTACTGCAGCTGCAGACTCACGCCGATGAGGCCCACGATGCCATGGAGCAGAATACCCACTGGGCTCAGGAAACCGTGGAGAGCGGCAAAGAGGTGCAACAGGTACTGGAAAGCGTTCAGGCCCACATCAGCACCATCAACGACATGAATCATCAGGTGGCCACCGCCGCGGAAGAGCAGAGCTCGGTCGCCAGCGAGGTGAATCGCTTCATCGAGTCCGTTTTCGCCCTATCGGGCAAAGTGTCGGACAACGCCCGTAGCATGCGGGCCAGCTCAGACGAGCTGCTGCAGGAAAACAATGAACTGCAGCGGCGCATGCACAACTTCAAAGTTTGAGGCTCACCATGTCACACAGGTTACAGCGGCTGTTCGGCCATGCACGACGCGGATGCGGGGTTCTGGCCCTGATCGGCATCACGGCCGCCAGCCAGGCCCAGACCACGCTGCGCGTCAATCAGACCGATCATCCACTGGATGAGTTTGCCGTGGGCGCTCTGCGGGTCGCGCTGGAGTTTATGGACGGCGACTACGAGCTCGCCATCAGCGATGACCCCATCACCCAGACCCGCGCCATTGAGCGGCTGGAGTCGGACGAGATGGACGTGATGTGGCTGTCGTCAAACCAGGAAGTGGAAAACCGCCTGAGTCCCATCCGCTTCCCGCTCCTGAAGGGCCTGCTGGGCTACCGGGTCTTCATCATCAACCCGGATCGCCAATCCACCATGAACCGGGTGGAAGACAGGGCCGACCTGAGCCGTCTGACCTTCGGGCAGGGCGCCGGCTGGCCCGACATTGCGATTCTGGAGGCCAATGGTCTGGAGGTCATTACTACCAGTAAGTATGACAACCTGTTCTATATGGTGGAGGGCGGTCGGTTTGACGCTTTCCCGCGCGGGGTTCTGGAGCCCTGGACCGAGCTGGCGGCACGACCGGACTTGCCGCTGACGGTGGAGGATCGCCTGGTTCTGGTGTATCCGCTGCCGTTTTACCTGTTTGTCAGCGAGGAAGACGCGGCCCTGGCGGAGGCCATTCACAGCGGGCTGGATCGAGCTCTGGAAAGCGGGCGCTACGATGAGTATTTCTTCCAGCACCCGATGATTGAAGATGCGCTGACCCGCTCAAACCTCGCCGAGCGGCGCGCTTTCCCGCTGGAGAACCCGACTCTCACGGAAGAAACACCCCGGAGCCGCGAGGAGTACTGGCTCGACATGGAGCGCTTGCGGGAACGGAGCGCCGCAGACTAATGGGCCGCCCGGCGCTCCAGGCGCTTCCAGCCGAGCTCGTGAAAGTGGTAGGCCACGGTGTTGATCGCCGGCTCGATCAGCGCCACCGCGCCGCCCAGCACCCAGCTACCGGTGATCACGTAGGCCACGCTGAAGGCCACGGTAAAGTGCAACACAGCGAACGTCATTGTTTTGGTCATGATCGCCTCCCGACCCTCTGAACATCATGGTGGCGAGGGAATTCCCGCCCTTTACAACCATAATAATGATTCCCATTTATAAATAAACTTGATTTGCCATATCGCCCTGATAGCCCTGAACTAACAACCAGGAAATGCCGGCCAGTGTAAACATGGCGCATTTTTACACTTTTTTTGCGCCCTCGCATGACGCTATTTGGGGAGAACTTGTCTATACTGAACTCGCCGGCCGTCCGTCGAGAGGGTGGGCATATCCATCACGTCTAAGGCATCCAAGAAGTGCCGTTCAAACGCAAAGGGCTGGTTTTCATGTCGCAATCCGAACCCCAGATAGCCACAGGCTGCAGTCGCTGTCGGGATCTCCCCTCACTCCCCTTCGAGTTCACCATGGCGTTTCAGCCGATTGTGGATATTGAAAAGCGCGAAGTGTTCGCCTACGAAGCTCTGGTGCGCGGCACTCAGGGCGAAGGCGCCTTCCAGATTCTCCAGCAAGTCACCGATGACAATCGCTACCAGTTTGATCAATCCTGCCGAACCAAAGCCATTGAGCTAGCAGCCAAGCTGGGTATGACCACGTTTCTGAGCATCAACTTTCTGCCCAACGCCGTCTACGAACCCAAAAGCTGTATTCGCGCCACCCTCGTGGCGGCGGATAAGTATGATTTTCCGAGCAACCGCATCATCTTTGAGGTCAACGAATCCGAGCCCGTGGGCGATCCTGGTCACCTGGAGGGTATTTTCGAGGAATATAATGCCCAAGGCTTCACCACCGCCATTGACGATTTTGGCGCTGGTCATGCCGGGCTCAACCTGCTGGCGGACTTTCAGCCCGGGATCATCAAACTCGATATGGCCCTGATCCGGCATATCGATACCAACCGGATTCGCCAGTCTATCGTCCAGGGCGTAGTGAATACCTGCCGAGAGCTGGGCGTGGAGGTTATCGCCGAGGGCGTGGAAACCGCTGGAGAGCTGACCACATTGCGCTCTATGGGCGTTCACCTGATCCAGGGTTACCTGCTGGCCAAGCCCGAGGTGGAAGCCCTGCCAGATGTGGATTACAGCGCGCTCTGAATCAATCATAGGCGCGGCCCCAACGACCGCCCTCAATGACAATGGCATAAATTACTTTTATTTATTGGATAAGCCGGTTTACGAACGCTATGTTTTAAGCTTAAGGTCAAGAAAACGCGCGGATCAGTGACGTACCGCCTCCCTGTTTTTAAAACTGCAGGAGAATGATGGATTATGGCGAACACCACCTCAGCCCCGGAAGCAGCAGAGCAAACCCCACCCAGTACCGAGAAACACACCGCCGCCGAGCAGTTTTTCATTGAACTGGCGGCCGAAGCAGACATCCGCATCAACGGTGATCGTCCTTGGGACATTCGGGTATACGATCCCTCGTTCCTGTCCCGCGCACTGTCCTCTGGCGCTCCCCTGGCCTTTGCCGAAGCCTACATGCAGGGCCATTGGGACTGCGATCGCATCGATGAGATGATGACCCGCGTGCTGCACGCCCACCTGGAGCGTCGGCTGAAAAAGTTCGGAACGCTTCAACTACTGAAGGCGTACCTGAGCGCCGCGGTGATCAACAAGCAGGACCCCAATCGTGCCTTCAAGGTCGGCGAGGTTCACTACGATATCGGTAACGACCTGTATCGGCGTATGCTCGACTCCCGCATGATCTACAGTTGTGCGTACTGGGCGGACGCCGACAACCTGGAAGAAGCGCAGTACCAGAAGTTGGACATGATCTGCCGCAAGCTGGAACTGAAACCGGGCATGACCCTGCTGGATATCGGTTGCGGCTGGGGCGGACTGGCCGAGTTCGCCGCGCGCCACTACGGTGCCAAGGTCACGGGCATCACAATTTCCAAAGAGCAGCAGCGACTGGCCCAGGAACACTGCGCCGGGCTACCGGTGGAGATCCGCCTGGTGGATTACCGGGCCCTGGAAGGTCAGTTTGACCGCATCGTCTCGGTCGGCATGTTCGAGCATGTAGGGCACAAAAATTACCGCACCTACTTTGATACGGTCAGCCGCCTCCTCGCCGATGACGGCCTGTTTCTACTGCACACCATCGGAACGGACCGGCAGCAAAATGGCGTCGATCCGTTTATTGAAAAGTATATTTTTCCCAACGGCGAAATCCCCTGTCGCAAGCTGATCAACGACACCAGTCTGGGGCTGCTGCGTCTGGAAGATTGGCACAACTTCGGGCCGGATTACGACCGCACACTGATGGCCTGGTGGCACAACTTTGACGCCGCCTGGCCGGAGCTGAAAGACAAGTACGATCAGGGGCATTTTTACCGCATGTGGAAGTACTACCTCCTGAGTTGCGCGGCCTATTTCCGCTCCCGGGAAGGACAGCTGTGGCAGATTGTCTACAGCAAGCCGGACAGCATGCGGGAGTATCGTAGTTTGCGGTGAGGTGGTAACGGCGGATTGAGGTAACGGCGGATGCGGCCTTCGGCCTTATCCGCCCTACGCGAACTGCCGTGCTATCCGTAGGGGCCGAGCGCAGCGATTAGACGCCGCATCCGCCGTCACCCAGATGCAATCAAAATCCGCCATGTCACAGGCAGTCGCGTAGGGCGGATAAGCCGAAGGCGCATCCGCCGTTAACCACCAGGCTCTCAAACCAACGCGGCGATGTAGGCTAACCACCCCGGCTGGTTATCCATTTTCTTGCGCTCCCGAAAACTGCCATCGGCCACATCCCAATAGATGTGCAGCTTTTTGAAGCCGGCCTCGGTCAGCAGCTCGCGAATTTCCACCATGGACCACTGGCGCCATACGTATTTAAACGCGCGCTTCATTTCACTGCCGTCCCGAAACCGGAAGTGAATGTAATTGACCGCCACATTGGTCATCGGATCGAAACTGTGCTGGTCCCACACATAGGTAAAGCCGCCTTCGATCTTGCGGGCCTCCTCCATGACCTCCTGGGATTCCCAGCCGCCGTACATATCCAGGAAGAAGATTCCGTCTTTTACCAGAGACTTTCGCACCGACTTGAAGTAGCGGACCATCTCTGCCCGCTCCTGAAAAATCCAGTAACTGAAGTTCATGGCATTGACCAGATCGAACTTCTCCCGGGTGACCTGACGCACATCGCGCTGAGCGAGTGTGACCCGATTGCCCGGCTCCCCGAAGGGCTTGAGGTTGTTTTCGATTCCCCACTGCAACACATCCGGATCGATATCCACGCCGAGCGCGGTGCGCTTTTTGTGGCTGTCCACCCAGTGACCACACAATAGCGCGGTACCACAGAAGTCTTCACGCATGGCGTAAGGGCGGCGTTTGCGCAGCTTTTTAAACGTCTTGTCAAAGAACTCCACCTCGAACTCCGGTGCCTGAACACTGCGCTGATACAGATCGTGTCGGTCCGAGTTCTTGGCCGTAAAACGGGGTTTGGACTTTCTCTTTGGCAAAGTGACCTCCGGGCTTTGAGTGACAGCGGGTATAATAGCAGGCTCATGCACCCCACCCCCAAACAGTGCTAAAGTAGCGCCCATGACCTCATCGCTGATCCCCGAAAAACCCCTGCTGTTCTCGCCCTCACTGGCCGCCACCATTGGCCTGGAAGAAGCGATTCTGCTCAGCGCCCTCAGCGATGTCGCCCACTACCGGCCGGGCACCTATCGGCAGGGGCATCACTGGCTCAAGCTCGAAGCGCCGCAACTGCAATCGCTGCTGCCCTTCTGGAGCGACCAGGACCTGCAGCGGGTGAGCAAAAGCCTGCGGGACAAGGGGATCATCCTGATCGAGTCCGCCCCCTACACCGAAAGCCGCCAGCTGCTGTTTGCCTTCAACGAAACCGACCGGACCCAGAGCGCCACGGCCGCTCCCGCCGCCCACAACCCGGACCCGCAGACCGGAGCCAACCGGATCAGCCCCCACTGGCGACCGGATGCCGAGCTGATGCGGCACATCGCCCAGCACAACATTCCGGACCACTTTGTGCGCGAGCAATTGCCGGAGTTCATTGCCTACTGGCGCGAGCGTGGCGAGAGCCACCACGCCTGGGGAGCCAAGTTCCTCAAGCATCTGCTGCGCCAGTGGCGCGAGGCCCAGACCGAGCACCAGGTCCGCCGCGACCGGGAGGTCGCCATGCACAGCGGCTGGCGGCCCAGCCGGGATGCGCTGGAAGTGCTGGTCAAGCACGCCAATATCAGCCTGGCGTTCATCGAGGACGCCATTCCCGAGTTCGTGCTCTACTGGCAGGAGCGGGGCGATGTGGGGCGCACCTGGAACAGCAAATTCATCCAGCACGTCAAACGCCAGTGGCTCAGGTATAATGCCGCTCTTGAGCACGATACCGAGCCGCGGCGCATCCCGGAGAACTGGCAGCCCAGTCAGGATGTGTACGACGTGCTCAAACTGGCCAATATCGACCTGGCGTTCGCCCAGCGCCAGGTGCCGGAGTTCGTGCTCTACTGGCGCGACAGCAACCAGGTGCACAGCTCCTGGAACACCAAGTTTCTGCAGCACGTAAAGTATCATTGGGCACGCCAGCACGCTCTGACCACGCACAACCCACAGGCAGGCCAACATGCAGGACAGCAAGACCCTTCTCGACCAGGCACAACGCGCGATCGCAGCCTCGTCCAGGACCTCACCGACCGAAGCTGGGCCCGCTGAACAGCAGCGCCGGGCCGCGACCGATGGGCATATTGATGCCCTCAACGAGGCCTTTGCCCTGTTCCGCATCAATTACCATAACCAGTACTACAAGGCCTACAGCGACACCCAGGTGCTCAACCAGATCAAAAAGCTCTGGCTGGACAGCCTGACCCGCTTCGAGCCGGACACCATCCGCCGGGGCGCGCGCAAGGTCATTGAAGAGTCCGAGTTTCTGCCAACCCTGAACCGCATGATGCGCGCCTGCCAGGGCGACCCGACCGAGTTTGGCCTGCCGGACGCCCACAGTGCCTATGTGGAAGCCTGCCGGGCACCGAGCCCCAAAGCGGCCCAGCACTGGAGCCATCCGGCGGTATACCACGCGGGCCTGGCCAGCGACTGGTTTTTCCTGGCCAGCAGTGCCGAGAAAGTGGCTTTCCCGGTGTTTGAACGTCACTACCAGCGCTTTTGCGAACAGGTGATGAACGGCGCGGAGTTACCCCTCCCCCAGGCGCCGGCCCTTCCCGAAACCACCGAAACGCCCCTGTCGGCCGATGAGAACCACCAGCGGCTGGAGGCACTCCGGCGCGAGCTGGATCTCTGATCCTTTGCCCGCCCAACGACGTAACTCTTTGTTTGGATTGATGTATTAGAAGGTGATTGTATGAAGCAGGGTTTCACCCAGTGGTTACTGGGCCTGGGCCTGGTGGCCTTTCCTCTTGGCTGTCTGGTGCTGACGTTTTACCTGGCCTACCACCCGCCCCAGCCCATGGAAGAGTCCGTGGCTGGTCGGCAGGAGCCACCAGCGGTACCGCGCCCCGCCGAGGTAAAGCAGCTACCGGATTTTGCCAGCATCGGCCATATCCCCGATCGCAAACGGGCCTTTTTTGAGATGCTGATCCCCATGGTTGAGTGGCGCAATCATCAGTTGGAGCAGCTGCGCGAAGACGTCATTGACATGCGCTCGGTGCTCGCCGCCGACAAGAGCCTCAGCAGCCGCCAGCGGGCCCAGCTTGAGCGCCTGCGTATCCATTTCCGCGTGGATGAAGACAACTACCCGAACGCCTCGGACGCCCTGGACGAGCTGCACAAGCGGGTGGACATACTCCCGTTGGAGATGGTTCTGGCTCAAGGGGCGGCAGAATCTGGCTGGGGTACCTCGCGCTTCGCCCAGGAAGCAAACAATCTGTTCGGCCAGTGGTGTTACCGGAAAGGCTGCGGCCTGGTTCCCAACGCCCGCTCGGACGACATGAGTCACGAAGTACAGAAGTTTGCTACGGTGAATGAGGCCGTATCGACCTATTTCCGCAACATCAACACCAACCGGGCCTACCGGGAGGTGCGGGAGATTCGCGCTCAACAGCGTGCTCAGGACATGGCACCCACGGGTATGGCGATGGTGCAGGGACTGATCCGGTATTCGAGCCGCGGACAGGCGTATATTGAGGAGCTCAAGGAACTGATCAGCTACAACGAACTGGAGCAGGTACATGAAGCCTGGTTGACGCCGGAGGAGCCCGAAGTCCCCGCGAAGGCCGAAGCAGAACCCCAGACCGAGGCGGGGTAACGGCTGCACCTGACGGGTAATAAGCTGCGCGCTCCGATGTGTCAGACCGACCCGACCGAGGGAACGAGTGGCTGGACCGGGCTGACTATCGTCGGGTTACGCCTTCGGCTAACCCGACCTACAGGGTAACTTACTATGAGCCCCGTGCCTGGGGTTGTCGGGTTACGCCTTCGGCTAACCCGACCTACGGGGTAGTTTGGTGGGTGTTCCTGGGTCTGCGTAGGTCGGGTTAGCCGAAGGCGTAACCCGACAATCACTGCCAAATCTCAGTTCTCGTGCACCCAGCGGCCGTCTTTATCAGTCACCAGCCACTGCTGCGAGAACCAGTAGAAGCGGCCGGACTCCCCGGTGCCCGCGGTACAGTTATAACGGGTCCGGCCCGGCGTCAGGGGCTTGCCGGGCTGAGTGATCAATTGGCGCCCCTCTACCCGGGTTTCTATGGCCCCCTGGCCTCCGGCAAAACAGTTGATTCGACCGGCCAGGTTGTCCTGTTCAAGATTCAACACCAACACCGGCCGGGCGCCGGATGCCACTACAACTTCCTCCAGGGGCTTATCCAGCGCCGCGTCCGCGTACAGCTCGGCTGATTCTATGGGCATGGGACGGGTTTGGGCCTTGGTGGCAAACTCTTCTATCTCACCATAGGGACCACCAAACGGGAAGCGCGGTAAGGCCCGCAAATCGCTGTGGGCGCCAATCGGGCCGGACTGCTGGCCGAAGGCCACATAGCCCAGGGACTCCAACAGGTCTTTCACTTCATTGTTGTACTCGCCATAGGGGTAGGCCAGCATCTTGTGGTTCTGGCCGGTCTCTTCCTTGATACGCCGCTCGGCGTCCACCACCTCGGACTCAATCCGCTCGCGCCACTGCGCCTGGCTTTCACCGGCTTTGCGGCGCTGCAGGTGGTTGTGTTTGGTGGAATGATTGGCGATGGTGGCGCCATGCTCGGCCATTTCACGCAGTTCATCCCAGGTGGTGAAGCCGCCTTTACCGTCGTCCAGCGGGTCGGTATTTACAAATACCGTGAACGGCCAGCCCTTCTCCTTGAGCAGTGGGTAAGCGGTGGTGTAAACCGAATCGTAGGCGTCGTCAAAGGTGATGGCCACAGTGCGGTCCGGTAGAGGCTCGCCGGATTGCAGTGCTTTGACCAGTGTCTCGAGCGGTACCACGTCAAAGTTGTGATTCTCCAGGTAATCCATGTGCGAACGAAACCGCTTGGGCGTCACGCTGGTGGAAGCCGGTGTCGACTCGCTCACATGGTGGTATTGCAGCACCACGGCGGCCTGCGCCGGGCTGCCCGCCGCCAGAGAGAAGAGTAATCCCAGTGTCCCGGCAACCAGAGCCACCAGAACCAAGGAGCGCCTGACCGGCTTAGTGACGTGCATACAACCTCCGCTAATCCTGAAGAAACTTCAATCCGATACCGTCGGGTTCGGTGCGCACCACTTCCATTTTCACCACCGGTGCCTCCACCGGCATGCCCTGAACCTGTCCGGTCACCACCGACCCGATGGGCGGCATCTGATCCGGCTCGAGCACGACGAACACTCCACCATCGGAGATATCACGGGTTTTGACCATCAATTCGCCAATGGTTTCATGCTGAATTTTAATCCGGCAGGCCAGGGGCGTGCGCGTGTACTCCCGCTTGTCACTCATAGTGCGTCCTCAGGTTATTATTGTTGGTCCGACAGCCGGCGGTTCGGGGCCTCAGGAGACCAAGCCTCAGGAGACCTCGGCCCGGTCCACCTTCTGGAAGCCACGCGGCAGCTTGTTACCCCGTCTGCCACGCTCGCCCCGGTAATGGTCCAGATCACCGGCCTTGAGCGTCAAGTGGCGCTTGCCGGCGTGCAGCGTCAACGACTGCCCCTCGGCGATGACGCCCACCGCAATCACATACTCCTCTCGGCTTTGCACGCGGGCCGACGGGATATTCATGATCTTGTTGCCCTTGCCGCGGGCCAGCTCCGGCAGCTCTGTGACCGGGAACACCAGGAGCCGCCCCTCGTTGCTCACCGCCGCCAACAGATCTTTCTCGGGGTTTTCCAGCACCTGGGGCGCCAATACCCGCCCGCCTTTGGGCAGGCTCAACATGGCCTTGCCAGCGCGGTTTTTGCTGTAGAGATCCCCCAGTTTGGCCACAAAGCCATACCCGGCGTCCGAGGCGAGCAGCACCCGCTGCTCATCACTGCCCATCAGGGCGCCCTCGAAAGTGGCTCCGTTAGGGGGATTCAGGCGTCCACTCAAGGGCTCACCCTGACCCCGGGCCGAGGGCAGGTTATGGGCCGCAATGGCGTAACTGCGCCCGGTGGAATCGAGTAACATCACACTCTGGTTGGTCTTGCCGCGCACGGCAAACTTGAAGCTGTCCCCAGCCTTGTAATTGAGCGCCGCCGGATCGATCTCATGGCCCTTGGCCGAACGGATCCAGCCTTTTTCGGACACCACCACGGTGACCGGGTCGACTCCGATCAACTCGGTTTCACTGAATGCCTGGGCCTCCTCGCGCTGAACGATGGGCGAGCGGCGATCATCGCCGTATTCCTTGGCCACCTGCTGCAGCTCTTTGCGAATCAGGGTTTTCAGGCGAGTGGCGGACCCGAGGGTTTTCTCCAGTTGGTCCCGCTCTTTTTCCAGGGCTTCCTGCTCGCCCCGGATCTTCATTTCCTCAAGACGCGCCAACTGGCGCAACTTGGTGTCCAGAATGTAGTCGGCCTGAACGTCGGACAGTTTGAATCGCTCCATCAACACCGCTTTGGGCTCGTCCTCGGTGCGGATGATGTGGATGACTTCATCGATGTTCAGATAGGCGATCAGCAAGCCTTCCAACAGGTGCAGGCGCTTCTGCACCTTGTCCAGGCGGAACTGCAGACGACGCCGGGTGGTGACCGTGCGGAAGCTGAGCCACTCGGACAGAATGACATCCAGGCTTTTCACGCCCGGACGACCATCGATGCCGATCATGTTCATATTGACCCGGTAGGTTTTCTCCAGGTCGGTACTGGCGAACAGATGCTGCATCAACTGCTCGGCATCCACCCGGTTGGAGCGCGGGGTGATCACCAGTCGGGTGGGGTTTTCGTGGTCTGACTCATCCCGCAGATCGGTGACCATGGGCAGCTTCTTGGCCTGCATCTGGGCCGCGATCTGCTCCAGAATCTTGGCACCGCTGACCTGATGAGGCAGCGCGGTAATGATGATATCGCCGCTGTCCTTTTCCCTGGTCCAGACACCGCGCATGCGCAGACTGCCCCGGCCGGTCTGGTACATCTTGATCAGGTCTTCCCGGGGCGTGATCAGCTCCGCCTCGGTGGGCATATCCGGGCCCTGAATAAACTGGCACAGTTCGTTCACATCCGCCTTGGGGTTATCGAGCAGATGAATACAGGCCTCGACCACCTCCCGCAGGTTATGGGGCGGGATATCCGTGGCCATCCCCACCGCAATGCCGGTGGTGCCATTGAGTAGCACATTGGGCACCCGTGCCGGCAGCACCTTGGGCTCATCCATGGTGCCGTCGAAATTCGGCTGCCAATCCACCGTACCCTGGCCCAACTCCTCCAGCAGCACCTCACTGTAGCGAGCCAGGCGCGACTCGGTGTAACGCATGGCGGCAAACGACTTGGGATCATCCGGCGACCCCCAGTTCCCCTGCCCGTCCACCAGGGTGTACCGGTACGAAAACGGCTGAGCCATCAACACCATGGATTCATAGGCGGCGGAATCACCGTGCGGGTGAAACTTACCGATCACATCGCCGACCGTACGGGCCGACTTCTTGAACTTCGCCGTCGCCTTCAGCCCCAGCTCGCTCATGGCATAGACAATACGGCGCTGAACCGGCTTGAGCCCGTCACCGATATTGGGCAGGGCGCGATCGAGAATGACGTACATGGAATAATCCAGATACGCCTTCTCGGTATAGTCTTTGAGGGGAATGCGCTCTTCAGCGTCGGGGGATACTACGACTTCGTTCATGCAAATTCCTGGTCGTTATCGTTAATACTGCAGCTTGATCTCGCCCTGCTCCGAGACCCGCATGGACGGCAACCACTGGCTGAAATCCAACTTGGCGTCGAAATTGTAACTGACCCGGTCACTGACCGCCCGCTGGCTGAAATGCTGGACCAACCGGGCAATGGACAACAGGTTGGCAGAGACCTCCACGGTCACCGGAGTCTCCTCATACGCCTTGAGGGTGGGCACCTGGCTGGAAACGCCACTCAAGACATCGATGTTTTCGATGCCGATGTTATAAGAGATCCCGCGCACGGACAAATCCCGCGCATTGGGATTGGTGATACCGAGATGAACCGCAATGCGCTGCTCCATACCCTGAGCCGGCAAAAGTTCAAGCCCCGTAACCTTGACCTGGGGCTCCTGAATACCGAAAGGAATCTGCGAGCAGGCGGCGAGCATCAAAGCTCCCACACCCAAAAATACACTTCGTAGCACGGTAGGGAGCCAGCTACGGCGCACGTAGGGGCGGTTTGGGGTGCATCTTCCCAAGACCGTAGAGCGCGGGATTCGCGGTTGCGAGCCTACATGGACGTATTCATGGCGTGTCTTGGGAAGATGCACCCCAAAGCGACCCGGACGAGATGCCTCAAAAGACTGGAAAAACCAACTTATCACCTGCTTCCACATGACTGAAAGTGCTCCTGATTAAAAGTTAAGTATCGGCTTTCAGACTACACCACCCCGTGGATTGCAGTGACGGCCCTTGAAGCTTTTGTGAGGTATATCACATGACGTCCGGGAGCGCTGTGGTGTAATCCCGCACAGACTGGCCCAAATGGACCATCCCCACAAGAATCAACCAAGCCAACAACACCGAGAGAGTCTATGCCCAAGCACCCGCTCAGCACCGACGAACTACTGGGCAGCCGGGAAATTCGTTTCATCGATCGCCAGGAAACCAACTACCCCAACCTCATGCGCCTGTGCCTGGACTTCGACTTCTGCGTCCTGCAATTGTTGCACAAAACCCCCGTGCCCACCGCCAATAAATCCTTCGTACTCGTCACCCGGGACTACCGGCTGACACCCACAGCCGCCATCAGCCCCGCCTTCGCCGAACTCGAACAACTCGAAACCTACGTCCACCTGCATCAGGTCGACATCCTCCACGACTACCTGTTCGGGTTCGTCGACGAAGACATCGCCACCAGCGCCAGAGGCGGAGAATAACCGCTCCCCCCCCCAACCAGTGACTGTCAGAATTACCGGCACTCCGTAGACGCTGGGCACCGGGTTCGCTATGCTCTCGGCTTTTGCCTGAGCGCCGTTGTTATGCGAACTCTGCTTCTGGCCGGTGGCGGCCTGACGCACGCCCTCTACCTGGCCAACGCCCGCCACCTGCTACCCGACGATGTGCGAGTGATACTGCTGTCACCAGAGCGGTTTGTTCCCTACTCGGGCATGCTGCCCGGGCTGATTGCCGGGCGCTTTCGCTTTCGGGACTGCCACATCGACCTGGGCCAGCTCTGCCGGGCCACACACACCGAATTACAGTTCGGCCGACTGGCCTCCCTGGACCTGACCCAACGCCAGGCACAACTCCACAATGGCGATGCCATTGGCTTTGACCTCCTGTCGGTCAACACCGGCCTGCAGGCCACCGATACCATCCCCGGGCTGGCCGAGCACGGCATGAGCACACGCCCAATCAGCGGGTTTTTGCCCCGCTGGCAGGAAACACTGGCGGACCTGTGTGCCCGGGATCGGAACAACCCGGCCAACCTGGCCGTCATCGGCGGAAACCTCGATGGTGTGGAAATGGCCCTGGCCGTTCGCCAGCGGCTGCTGCATGAAGACAACCTGAAGGCGNCGGTGAGCATCCACCTGGTCCACGGTGGCGGTAAGCTGCTGCCCGAGTTTCCCCTGGCCGCTCAGCTACGCGCCGCACAATTACTGCAGGAGCGGGAGATTCGAGTCCACCCCCTGTTTGATGTGGCACGCGTGGATGACCAACAGATCTACACCGATCGCCANCAGCACCTGCCCATGGACNGCGTGATNTGGTGTGTTTCCGGGCAACCGGGCGCCTGGGTCAAAACATCGGGNNTGGCNCTNACCGACCGGGGCCGGATTCAGGTCAATGCNCATCTNCAGGCGGTCAATCATCCGTTCGTGTTCGCCGCCGGCGCGGTCGCCAGTGTGNCNGGCGGNCCAGAGCCCGGAGCCGCNGCNAACCTGGCACTGCGGCAGGCGCCGGTGCTGGCCGCCAACCTGGCCCGCGCTCTGGCCGGTGAACCACTCAGACGCTACAAGCCCGGCCGACGGACGCTGTCAATCATTACCACCAGCAATGATTACGCCCTGGCCCGTTACGGCAATCAGGTCTGGGGTGGCAAGTGGATAGAACGCTGGAAATATCGGCGGGACCGGAAGGTCATGGCGAGTTTCCCCCGGGCCTGAGGGCCCGGAGTGGGGGGGATCAGGAAGGCAGTCGCTACTCCATTTCCTGCTCAAACTCCTCGAGCAGGTCCATGGGCTCAATTTCTTCCCCTTCGAGGGACTCATCCCAGTTCACCCCGACCAGCAGTTCATCGTCGTGCATACCGGGCAGCCAGTCGTCCAGAAACTCTTCCAGATCGATCGGCACGGGTTTGTAGTCCGTCCACTCCTCCCGACAGTGCACCTGTGCCAGGGCCAGCTCGGACCACAGGGGCATCACATCGCTGTCATCATATTTCTCGGAAGGACACAATGCCCAGCCATCCGGGCCTTCGAGCCCGTAAACACAGCCGTGGTCCATCGCTTCGACAATAAAACGATCGAGGTTTTCAGCGGGGTCATCGCTCAGTGCGGTCATGATGGGCGTTTCCTTGGGCTTCTAACGACAGGGGTTACAATACCAGACAGCGGCCATTGGCTTTAAGCCAATCCCGCTGACGGAGATAATCGGGGCACACTTGTCCGACCAGTTGCCAGAATGCCCGACTGTGGTTCATGTGACGCAGGTGACAGACTTCGTGAGCGACAAGATAGTCCACAACCGCCTCCGGGGCCAGAAGAATCTGCCAGTTGTACTGAATCTCACCCGAGCGGGTGCAGTGCCCCCACTTTGATCGGGTCACTCTCACTCTGACCCCGGAGTGGCTCAGCTCCATCTGACGAGTCAACGCATCGGTTTTCGCGCGCAATCGCTCCAGTCCCTGCTCCCGGTACCACCCCTGCACCAGCCGCCGGGCCTGCGCCTCAGGTTCCAGCCGACTGCGTCGCGAGCAACAGACCGCCAATCGGTCACCCACCTGCTCTACCCGGCCACGACTTCCCATGGTCACCGAGAGCGTCAGTTGCTGCCCCATGAACGGCAGCCGGGTGCCGGATACATAGCGATACTCCGGAATCCGGGCCAGCATCTGCTGCTGAGCGCGCACTTTGCGCGCGATCCAGTCGCTTTTCTGACGGACAAACCGGTCCAGATCCCGCTCCGCTATGCCCACCGGGGCTCGCACCAGCAACTGGGCATCGCGTACCTCCAGGCTGACCGTGCGGCGGCGCGAGGATCGTTTAATGGTATAGCGCACAGGCAGGGCTCGCTTTGCGTAACATCAAATTTTTATTCCCCCGGACCGGACAACTCACGGGACAGAATCACCGCGGTACGCAACCGGCTTCGGCCGAAACTGGTCATCCGCTCGAAATCGGCCCGCGCCAGAGGAAGGTATTGGCAATCCAGCGCGGTCTGTCCCTGGCCATCCGGATCCGGATCGTGAACATAAATACACTCTTCGTCATAGCCACTCATGACGACCCAGTGGGGCGCTTTTTTGCTGTCCATCCGGTAGGTACTGATCAGGATGATCGGCACCCCACCGCGATCAAACGCCGCGATCAGATCATCCTGACGAACCTCGCGATAATGAACCGGAACGGCCCGCGCCTCAAGCGCGTGGCGATAATCCTCATGCACCAGCATCATGACCGGCTTTTTGGTCTCATCGCGCACCCCATCGAGAAACAGCGGCCCATCATGGTTGACCCAGACTTCCGCCCGGTAGCCCCGGGTGTCGGCAGCCAGCGCCATGCCCATGGGGTGACAACCGCCGTGNCCCGAGGTCATGAAGATGGTCGTGGATTCACGCCACAGACGNAGCTCCTCGGTATCGGANGGCTGGTAGTCNGGTTTCAGNGCGGCCATGGCCATCATCAGCGACGCCGGNCCGCAGGTAAANCGGGTNCTCTGGGCCAGCNAGNGNATGGCNCGATGATAAGCNGTATCGCCCACCACCCGGATCCGCTTCTGGTAACGNAGCGCATCGGTGTGGTCCTCGTANTAGTCCTGATACAGCCCGAACTGTTTGTACCCCAGGGTCTCGTANAGGGCGATGGCGCTGGTGTTTTTACTGCTGACCTCCAGGCGCATNTANAACCGGCCNCTGTCCCGCGCGCCGTCTTCCCCGGCGCCGATCAGGCGCCGCGCCAACCCCTGGCCCCGGTAGTCCGGATCNACCGCCAGNGAGTACATGCGNGCCAGGCGNGTCCCCCGGTGAAACAGAACCAGTATGTAGCCGGCCAGACGGTCGCCATCGCGCGCGACCAGAANTACNCGCTGGTCGCCCTCCAGCCAGCGGCGAAAGCTGCGGCGNCTGAGGCGGTCGCTGGNAAAACAGCGTTGCTCCAGAGCGACNAGGGCGTCGAGATCATCGGGCCTTACGCTCTCAAGGGGGAGGGAGGACATGGATACCGCCTTCATCAGATTCACTTGCGATTGTTTCGAACGCTCAGGGCTATCCATTACTTGGGCTCAGGGCTGCTGATAATTCAATTCCCGGGTATGTACGTCGATGCGCCCGATGTGCACGGCGACCCGCTGCAGCCAGCGCACGACCTCCATCCGGGCGACNCCCTGCNTCAGCTCCAGTCGNCCCTGGGCAATGTCGTTCATGGTCTGCCGCCGGGTAGTTTGCTCGATTTGGGTGATTTGTGCGACNCGTTCCTGCACCTGNTCGGCGGGAAGCGAACGTTTTCCCCAGAGCGACAGCACCAGCGGACTGAGGGCGGCCTTGGCCTCNGCCAGATCGTCCCCGTTGCGCANCGNCACGGCCACGCTTTTATTGTCGCAACGCTCCAGCAGACGCTGCAGATGCTCGACGATCTGNATCGCNGCCAGTAGCCGCTCCCACTGACTGCCCGAGGTCNCTTCCAGGTGAATGGCATCCAGATATTCCTGCACNTCGGACAGCTCTCGGGCAAGNTCCACCAGGGGGACCGAGCGACCAGACTCTCCGAGAATGTATTCCAGTTGCTCCGCCACCCGCTCAAACTGGGAGATCATGACCTTCTGCACCGCGGTCAGTGCCAGTTCGGGGTACTTGAGCAGCCCCCGGTCCAGAATCTGCTGATAGCCGAAAGGCTTGTCCGGGAACAGACGCTCGANCATGTGAGCAAACTGTCCCGCAAACGGCACCACCAGCAACACGCCCAACAAATTGAACGCGGAGTGGAAACCCACCAGCGCAAACTCCTCGTGAACCACAAATGNCTCGGGCGCCACAAACNGCCAGGCGGCNATGTAGGGCACAATCAGAAACAGCGCCAGCGAACTNACGCNGGTGTTGTACAGCACATGGGAAAAACCGGTGCGTCGCACCGACACNTTGCCACCGATGGTGGCCGCTGCCGCCGTGAAGCTGGTGCCGATNTTCATTCCCACCACCANCGATGCGGCCTGCTCNAAGNCGATGGTATCCGTNTGNAGTGCCGTCAGTGCCGCCACCACACCTGCACTGGANGATTGCGTCACAANGGTNAACAGNACACCAATGACCACCAGTTGAAACTTGCCCCACAGATCGTCCGCCGGGAACTGACTGAAGTCCATCTGCTCCCGCAGGCCTTCGAGCCCGCCCTGAAGCGTATCAATACCGATGAAAATCAGACCAAAGCCGGCCAGCGCATANCCCAGCCCGCCCAGAGACCGGCGCCCAAACAGCTTGAGCATGGCCCCGGCAAACACNAACAGGGCGGCCAGCAGGGACAGCTTGAGCTTGAAGCCGATCAGGGCCACGATCCAGCCCGTGACCGTGGTCCCCANAGCCGAACCGAAAATGATGCCCAGNGCCTGGGAAAAACCGATCANGCCNGCNCCAACAAAACCNACGGTNGCCACAATGGTGGCNCTGGAGGATTGCAGCACGGCGGTGCCNACCAGCCCCGNCAGNACCCCGCTGACCGGGCTGCGGGTAAAGCGCATCAACACCCGGCGAATGGCGTCTCCNGCCATGGCCTTCAGGCCCTCGGTCATGAGCGTCATTCCCANCAGGAACAAGCCCAGNCCNCCCAANACTTCCACCAGCACCCGAATTAATNCCATGATGANCCGTCGTTCGACTCCNGNCAGCCTGCCAGAGGGATATTTGCTATGATGGCGCCTCCGGAAACCGACCCTGCAGGCCCCCTGACACCATGAATGAAAAACTGTTNGCNGCCCTTCAGTATATCACCCCCCAGCACGGGCTCTCCCGGGCGGCGGGTTGGCTGGCCAACCAGCGTACGGACTGGATCAAAAANCACTTTATCGAATGGTTCATCCAACGCTACGGNGTGGACATGAGCGAAGCGCTNGAAGAAAACCCCCGCGCCTANGCCCACTTCAATGACTTNTTTACCCGNGCGCTCAANCCCGATGCGCGCCCGCTGGACGCCTCAGCGGACAGCATCGTCTGCCCCGCTGACGGGGCCATCAGTCAGCTCGGCGCCATTGAGGACGGGCGGATTTTNCAGGCNAAAGGCCAGCTCTACACCACCCGGGAGCTGCTCGGTGGCAGCGAGGCGTTGGCCGCCGAATTCGACCAGGGACAGTTTGCCACCNTCTATCTGTCNCCCAAGGATTATCATCGCGTTCACATGCCCTTTGNCGGCCANCTGCGANCCACCGTGGCGATACCCGGCGACCTTTTCTCGGTNAATACCGCCACCGCCAACCAGGTGCCGCGACTGTTTTCACGCAATGAGCGGTTGGTGGCAATTTTCGATACCGACATCGGCCCCATGGCGGTCGTATTGGTCGGCGCCATGATCGTCGCGGGTATCGAAACCGTGTGGGGCGGCGAGGTAGCGCCGATCAAGCGGACGATTCAGACCCGGGACTTCCGACCCCGCGCGCCCATCACCTTGAATAAGGGGGAAGAAATGGGCCGCTTCAAGCTAGGCTCCACCGCAATCGTGTTGTTTGGCAAGGACCGGGTGCGCTGGGATGAGGCTTACCAGGCCGGCAGAGGAACGCGGATGGGGGAACGGCTGGGCGTCAGGCTGTAAGGGCAACTACGCATTGCCCTGCGGCGGCCTAGGGCGTGAGCTTGTCGAGCAGTGACATCAGACCGGACTTCTCTTTTTTGAGGATATAGTTGTCGCGTATTGCGGCGATGTCTACCTCGTAAGAGCCGGGTTCCAGGTCTCGGGCAATTTCAATTTTTTCCACTTCCGCCGCCGTTTTTTTGCCCGAATCGATCAGTGCCTGCTTGCGCTTATCGTCCTCGGCCAGATCAATCAGTTGCGGATCCATGGGAGACTTGACGGCATCCAACACCAACATGATCTTGGGCTTGAGGCGCCGCTCAAAATTCTGCTCCACCACCACACCCACCTCGCCGGAACTCAACTCGACCAGGGTGCCGGTGGGATAAAGGCCAATGGCGCGAATGAACTCCACCACCAGNTCTTCCTGAAATTGGGTATTGCGCAGTTCGTATAACTTGCTGACGGCCTTGGAGGGCGCAATGGGCTGACTGGCACCCCGCGGATTGGTGGTATTGTCATAGAAGGTGACGATCCCGGCGATCTTACCCAGCAAGGGAATCTTGTCGCCCTGCAGGTGCAACGGAAAACCACTGCCGTTCAATCGTTCGCAGTGGGTTTTCACCACGCTGATCACCCTCGGTTCTACTCCCGGGGTTTTGCGCAAAATCTCAACGCCCTGCTCCACAAAGGTTTCATACAGGCGCTCTTCATCGGAGGAGCGGGATACTTTGGTCAGCAGCCCCTGATCGAGCTTGACCTTGCCCACATCCTTGAGCAGAACGCCCATGGCAAGCACGTCCAGGTCCCGCTTGGGCAGGCCGATATGACGCCCGAACAGGATGGCCCAGACCGAGCACCGGATGGCGTGACTGTAGGTATATTCGTCTTTCTCCTGCACGCGGGACAGCCAAGTGAAGGCATCCGGATTGCGCAGCACGCTGTCCACCATATCGCTGGCCAACCGCTTGGTCTCGACAATCGGTACCCGATGCAGCTCATTGTTACCNAGGTAATCGAGCACCTCNCCCACGGCATGGTAGACATTCTGATGCAGCTGGCGGGCNCGTTTGATTTCTTTTTTGAGCGGNTGGACCGGCGGGTACTGATTGCGCTGTATGCGCANGGGGGCCACTTTGACGTTGGCCGGGGTATGGACGTTCTCCCGGGCGCTGATNCGGCTGCGCANGCTNTCCTGNGGCAGTGTCTGTAAATTGGAGGAGACTGGTGGGCGACCTTTGACGACGTCGATNTAGACGTGTTTNCANAGGCTTTTCAGCTGTTTGATTTCGTCNAGGTCACGGACATAGAAGCCTTGCAGCGGGAATGGAGTCTGAGTCCACGGACGGTCGAGTCCGGAGACATACATGCCAACAGTGACTTCGTTGACGTCGACTTTGACTTGCTTGATTCCCACGCGTTGTCCTCTCTGCCGNCGGTGCGGCAAAAATCCGTCTATGGCGCCAGTTTAGACAAAAAACGGGCCGGAGGATACGGATAGTGGGGCATGCAACGGACGTCGTCAAGCCTGTCGGAGGGCTATACAGTAGTGGTGAGAAGCGGATCACAGGGTTCGGTTACAGGATATGCGATCAGTTCAAATCACGTCCGGGCCGAGAAGGGGAAGCCCTTTCAAGACACGCCGTAAACCCGGTCCCTACGCGCTCCCGGCGCTTCGGGACACTTCCCACATCCATGTGGGTCGTCCACGGGGGC